>NZ_JASJSU010000034.1:0-18163 GCF_030237045.1 Stenotrophomonas maltophilia group sp. Smal17 | reverse complement strand
CCCCCCGCCCCCGCCACTACCATCAGCGCGCCAGCAGCTCGCGCGCGTCCTGCCCGGCCTCGCAGTGCACGAACAACACCGGCACGCCGTGCGCTTCCAGCACCGCGGCCATCTGCCGCTGGCGCATCAGGAACTGCTCGTAGATGCCCTTCAGGCGGTCGCAGTCGTTGTTGCCGTGGTTGTAGTGCGCGCACCAGCCGGCCGGATCGAACAGCGCCATGCGCGCCTCGCCATGGGTGTAGCGCAGCAGCGGCTCGGGCGCGGCGTTGAGCCATTCGTCCTCGCCCGGCGCCATGATCGCGGTCTCGATCAGCGGCCACAGCGCGGCCAGGCCCTGGTTGTCGTACTGCATCGACATCATCGCGGCCAGGTCGTTCACGGTGAAATAGCGCGCGTGCTCGATGCGGGCACCGAAGGTGTTCTGCGCCATCAATGCGGTATCGGCGTGCGCCATGCCATTGGCCAGCAGGGTTTCCTCCAGCGCATTGGCCACCGCGTTGGTGGTGGCCACATCGCTGCCGGTCAGCAGGAACGGCACCACGCGCAGGCCACCGCCCACCAGGCTGGCATCGGCCTGGAACGGCAGCGGCACGTCGCCGTTGGCATCGGTGCCGAACGCCAGCAGGCGCGGGCCCTGGTTGCGGCCTGGCGCACGCATCTGCAGTTCTTCCAGGCGGCGGTGGATCGGCCAGCCCGGGCGCAGTACTTCGGCCGGGTCGAAATGCGCGGCGGCGAACACCAGGTCCAGCTCGGCTACCTGCGGCACCAGCTTGGACAGGTCGCGGCCGACGCGTTCGGCCAGTTCACCGGCCTGTTCGGCGCTGAGTACCGCCTGGCGGGGGATTTCGCCGCCGGCCAGTTCCAGGGCCAGCACGCCAAGGGCATTCATCGCGGGGTCGGGTTTGCTCATGGTTCCACGGTTGGCCCATCACAGGGCGGCAGCTACACTTGGCTCCATTATGCCTGCTCCGTCGTGCAGGCCATGTTGCAGACACCCTCATCCATGCCAGGTATCTCCATGCCCAACGCTCGTCCCGTCGCCATCCTCGGTGGCGTCCGCATTCCGTTCTGCCGCCAGAACACCGCGTATTCGGATGTCGGCAACCTCGGCATGTCGGTCCGTACGCTGGGCGCGCTGGTCGAACGTTTCGGCCTGCATGGCCAGCAGCTCGGTGAAGTGGCGATGGGTGCGGTGATCAAGCACTCCAGCGACTGGAACCTGGGCCGCGAAGCCACGCTGTCCTCCGGCCTGTCGCCGCTGACCCCGGGCATCACCCTGCAACGCGCCTGCGGCACCTCGCTGGACAGCATCATCACCGTCGCCAACAAGATCGCGCTGGGCCAGATCGAATCGGGCATCGGCGGTGGTTCGGACACCACCTCCGACGTGCCGATCGTCTATGGCAAGAAGCTGCGCGCGCGCCTGCTGGCCGCCAACCGTGCCAAGAGCACCGGCGACAAGATCCGCGCGCTCACCGCCGGCTTCAAGTTCTCCGAACTGAAGCCCGAATTCCCGGGCGTGGCCGAGCCGCGCACCGGCAAGAGCATGGGTGACCACTGCGAGGACATGGCCAAGGAATGGAACATCTCGCGCGACTCGCAGGACGAGTGGGCGGTGTCCTCGCACAAGAAGCTGGCCGCGGCCTATGAGCGCGGCTTCTTCAACGACCTGATCGCCCCGTTCCGTGGTGTCGAGCGTGACAACATCCTGCGCCCGGATACATCGCTGGAAAAGCTGGCCACGCTGAAGCCGGCGTTCGACAAGGTGTCCGGCCGCGGCACGCTGACCGCCGCCAACTCCACGCCGTTGACCGATGGTGCCGCCGCGGTGCTGCTGGCCAGCGAAGAGTGGGCACGCGCGCACGGCCACGAGCCGCAGGCCTACCTGCGCGATGCACACGTGGCGGCGGTGGACTTCGTGCATGGCGAAGGCCTGCTGATGGCACCGACCATTGCCGTGCCGGAGATGCTCAAGCGCAATGGCCTGACCCTGCAGGACTTCGACATCTACGAGATCCACGAAGCCTTCGCCGCGCAGGTGCTGTGCACGCTGCGTGCGTGGGAGAGCGAGGACTACTGCCGCAACCGCCTGGGCCTGGATGCACCGCTGGGCCGCATCGACCCGGACAAGATCAACCTGCTGGGCTCGTCGCTGGCCACCGGCCACCCGTTCGCCGCTACCGGCGCACGCGTGATCGCCACCGCCGCCAAGCAGCTGGCCGAACGCGGCGGCGGCCGCGCGCTGGTCTCGATCTGCACCGCCGGCGGCATGGGCGTGGTGGCGATCGTCGAACGCTGATCGCTGCAACAGCACGCCAACCGAGGTTGGCGACTACCGGGAATGCGCGCTGGATCTGCTTTGGTGGATGCCGACCTTGGTCGGCCATGCGATGTCATCGTTCGGAAGATGTCAGAGCGCCAACCAAGGTTGGCGACTACCGGGTTCCACACATGAAAACGCCGCCCATCGGGCGGCGTTTTTTTCTCCGGAGGGTGCCGACCGTTGGTCGGCACACCTCAGCCATGCTTACGGCAATCGGGGATTACCGAACTCGTCGCGCTCTTCATTGGCGTCATACACCGGCGGCTGCACCACGATCGGCTGCTCTTCCACCGTCGCACGCGGCGGCGTTTCGTTGCCGCGTACCAGCGCCACGCTGTCTTCGCCGCGCTGCAGGCGCAGCGCATTGGCCAGGCACTGCGCGGCCAGTGCGTGCTCGCCACGCTGGGCGAACAGTTCACCCAGCGCTTCCCATGCCGGTGCCCCGGCGCCACTGGCGATCGCCTCATGCAGGAACGCGTCGGCGGCATCCCACTGCTGCTGCGCCAGTGCTACGCGGCCCTGCGCCAGGCGCAGCGCGGCCGAGCCGTCATGCACGTTGCGCCAGCGTTGCAGGTTGGCCTGTCGGGTGGCCAGGCGCTCGGCCGGGAGGCGGCCATACAGCGCCACCAGTTCATCATCCCAGCGCTGGTCCAGCGCCTGTTCCAGCGCCAGCAGTGCCGGCTCATCCCAGTTCAGGGCCACCGCTCGGCTGGCATAGGCGCCCACCACGTCCGGCGTCGGCCGCAGTGCCTTCGGCGTGGCCTCCCACTGCGCGGCCAGCGCGTTGACGTCGGCCGCTTCCAGCAGCGCCTGCGCTGCCAGGCGTGCTTCCAGTTCGCTGCTGGCGTCGGTCGGCAGTACCTTGCTCTGCCGCAGCGCGCCCAGCTGCCCATAGGCCTCGTGTGCGCGCCCGGCCTGCGCCAGTGCCTCGGTACGCAGCCACAGGCCACGCGGCGGCAGCGGCTGGATCGCGGCCACGTCCAGCGCGTTGATCGCATCCACCGGCAGATCACGCGCCAGCAGCTGTTCGGCACGCAGCAGCGCCTGCAGGGTGGCATCGCTTTCGCCCAGGCGCTGCAGCAGTGCTTCGCCGGCAGGGCCGTCGGCCCGTGCCTGCGCACTGCGCACGGCGTTGGCCAGCGCCACTGCGCTCACTTCGGGGTCTTTGGCGGCGCCGTCCAGCAGCTTCTCCGCACGCTGCCACTGGCCGTGCTCGTAAGCCTGCAGGCCGTCGATCAGGCGCACCCGGCCCTGCTTGCGGCGGTAACGGCCCCAGGCCCGGAACGGTGCGGCGATCAGGCTCCACAGCAGCCACAGAACCAGTACCGCGATCACCGCCAGCAACGCGACCTTCGGCAGGTTGCTGTGGTAGTCATAGCCGCCGTAACGCAGGATCACTTCGCCGAAACGGTTGAGGTCATCGGCGCCGAGCCATTGCGCGGCGACCACGCCGATGGCCACGGCCAGCAACAGCACGACCAGGGATTGCAGGGGTTTCATGCGGGATTACCTCCGGTCGGTCTGGGTGCGCAGTTGCTGCAGGGTGCTGCCAAGAACGGTGTTGCTGGCCTGCAGCGGAAGCTCGCGCAAGGTCTTCAGTTCAGCACGTTGCGCGCGCAGGGCCGGTGAATCCGGCCAGCGCCGCTGCGCCCAATGCTCCACGCGTACCAACGCGGTATCACGGCCAGCGCGGTCGCCGCGCTCGATCGCGGCGCGTGCCAGGGTCAGTTCCAGCTGCAGCGCATCGTCGGCATTGCGGCGTTCGGCAGCCGTCAGCGGGCCGTTCTGGCGGCTTGGGGTGATGTCCACGAACGGTGCCAGCGTGGCCTGCCACCAGGCTCTGGCGGCAGGCGGCGCAGCGTTGCCGGTCACCTGCGAGGGCAGCCCCTGCAAGGCCTTGGCCAATGCATCCAGGCGCTGCAACGACTGCACGCGCGGGCCGGCGCCGAGCGCATCCAGTGCATCGCGTTCCTGCACCAGCGCCTGGCGCAGGTTCAGGCCATCGCTGTCGGGCAGATCGGCCAGCGCAGTGGCGGCCTGGGCATACAGGCGGCGTGCGCCATCCACATCGTCGGCGTAGTTCAGGCGCTGCGCGGCCTGGGTCAGCAGCAACTCGGCCTCGTCGCGCTGCACCGCCTGCCGGCCCTGATTGGCGCTGTCGGCCAGCTTGGCCAGGTTTTCTTCCAGCAGTGCACTGCGCTGGGACAGGCCGAGCATCTCGTCGCGCAGTACGCGGTTGGTGGCGGCCGCGTCCTGCAGGCGCTGGCTGGTTGCGCGCTGGTCGCGGCGCAGCGCATCCAGCGTGGCCTCCAGGCCCTGCAGCTGCACCGCGGTGGTCTGCGCCTGCGCCGCCTGTTCGCTCTGCTGTTGCTGCCAGAAGTACCAGCCCGCGTAGCCGCCCGCGCCGAGCACGGCCACACCGGCCAGCGGCAGCAGCCAGCGTGCGGAGCGACGGGGTGGGGAAACGGGCGGAGTGTCGTTCATCGGGCTTCCTTGTCGGCAACGTCGCCGGTGGGGGGACCGGCAGGCCGCGTTGTGCACAGCATCACTGTTGCCGACGACAGCGGCAAGCGTGACCCACGTCCCTGTTCAGGTCGCTGCCGGGACGGTGAGCGTGGCGTGTGCAGCCGCCACCAGCTGTGCGGTGGTGGGGCCGGCCGCGCGCACGACGTGCTGCAGGCCCAGCGCCCGCGCCTGTTCACCCAGGCGATCACTGGCCACCACCGCGGTCGCGTGCGCCTGCAGGCGCTGCTGCAATGCGGTTGGAAGTTGCTGCCAGAAATGCTGCAGCGCTTCGCCGCTGCTGACCGCCAGCACCCACGGAAAGGCTGAATGCGCCAGTCGCGCCAGCGTGCGCGGCGCCAGGCGCAGCAGGCGCCGCTGGTAGACGTCGGCGCGTTCGATGCTGGCACCGGCCGCCTGCAGCTGCGCGGCAATCAGGCCGCGGCCACCGGGCGCGGTCACCAGGCCGATGCGCAGGCCCTGCACGTTTGCCAGTACCGGCAGCGCCAGCAGGCCTTCGCTGTCCATCCGCTGTGGTGCATGCACCTCGGAAATGCCGTGTGCCTGCAGCGCGCGCGCGGTGCCTTCGCCCACCGTCAGCCACGGACTGCGCTGCGCCTCGGCCAGCCGCAGCAGGGAAGCGGCCGCAGCAACCGCAGCCGGGCTGGTGAATACCACGCGATCGCAGTTCAGCGCGCGTTGCAGCTGGCGCACCACGGGCGTGCCGTGCAGGCGCTGCAACCGCCACGGTGAAAGGGCCAGCACATGCCCGCCCAGCCCAGCAACGGCGCGGCGCAGCGCCACATGCTGGCCTTGTGGGCGCAGTGAAATCAGGGTCCAGGCCGCGTCGGAGCCAGCGGCGCCAGTGGGTATCGTATGGTCGGCCATTGCCTGCATTATGCGGGCCCTTCGTTGTCGTGGTCGCTGCTCCGATGTCCGTTGATGCCCTGACTTCCTCGTTGGCCGCCCTGCAGGACGTACTGGACTGCATGCCAGCGGTCCGCGCCATGCAGATCCAGCTCGACGGCTATGCCGATGGCGTGCTGCGCATCACCGCGCCGCTGGCCGCCAACGTCAACGACAAGGGCAACGCCTTCGGTGGCAGCCTGGCCTCGGTACTGACCCTGTCCGGCTGGGCGCTGGTCAGCCTGCGCCTGCGCCTGGCCGGCCACGATGCCGAGGTCTACGTGGCCGACAGCAACCTGCGCTACCTGGCACCGGTCTACGAAGACCTGCATGCCCATGCCGAAGCCGCCGAAGCGAGCGGCTGGGACGCCTTCCTGAATACCTTCCGCCAGCGCCGCAAGGCCCGCATCAGCATCATCGCCACCCAGCCCGGTGCCGACGGCCGCCCGGCCGCCGAGTTCAGCGGTCGCTTCGTTGCCTTCGCCAAAGGGTAGGATGGCAGGCTGACGTTCTGGGGAAACCACCGATGCGCCGCCTCATCCAGTTCCTGATCTGTTCCCTGCTGCTGGCCAGCGCCGTGGCCTCGGCCGACGACCTCAGCCGCAAGCAGCGCAAGCTGCTGGAAGAGACCCAGATCGCCTACGGGGCGACCATCCGCTGGGGCAGCATGGACGATGCCATCGGTTACCTGGACCCGAAGCTGCGCAAGGAAAAACCGCCGACCGAGTTCGAGCTCAACCGCTACGCGCAGCTGCGCGTGTCGTCCTATCGCGAGCGCAGCAGCGCCTCGCTGGAAGGGGGCGAGGTCGAGCGCCGCGTCGAAATCGGGGTGATCAACCAGAACACCCAGGCCGAGCGCACCGTGGTCGTGGTCGAGCGCTGGCGCTGGGACCCGGAGGCCAAGCGCTGGTGGCAGTCCGCCGGCCTGCCGGACCTGTGGAAGGGGCAGTGACGGGCCGCGTCCGGCTTGTGCGACAATCGGCGCCCGCTTAATCGACCCGTGACCTGAGTGAATTACGAAGAGTTGCTGGCCTTTGCAGGCCGAAACCCGATGCTGTCCGCGGCCCTGGTCGGCCTGACCGTGGCCATCATCGTCACCGAGATCCGCCGCCTGTTCCGGGGCTTCAAGGGCATCAAACCCGCCGAACTGACCCAGCTGATGAACGCGGGCGGCACGGTGGTGGTCGACCTGTCGGCCAGCGGTGACTTCGAGAAGGGCCACATCGCCGGCAGCCGCAACGCCCAGGCCAGTGCCTTCGGCCCGGACAACAAGCTGGTAGCCAATGCCAAACAGTCGCCGGTGGTGCTGGTGTGCCGCAGCGGCAACGCCTCGGAAACCGCCGCCAAGGCGCTGAAGAAGGCCGGTTTCGAAAAGGTCTACGTGCTCGATGGTGGCATTCCCGCCTGGCAGCAGGCCGAGCTGCCGCTGGTCAAGGGCCGCAACTGATTGCCGCAGGTGGCGCATCCGGCCTTGTATGGGCCTGATGCCGCCCCCATCGCAGTAATTCGACCCTCGTTTTCATTGCATTCACCTGGAGTTACTGGAAATGTCCGAAGAGATCACCAACGGCGCCGCTGCGCCGGTCGATGCCGCCACCGGCCCCGCTTTCACCGTCGAGAAGATCTACGTCAAGGACGTCTCCTTCGAGTCGCCGAACGCTCCGACCATCTTCAATGACCAGGTGCAGCCGGAGCTGCAGCTGAACCTGAACCAGCAGGTGCAGCGCCTGGGCGAGAACGCCTTCGAAGTCGTGCTGGCCGTGACCCTGACCTGCCAGGCCGGCGAGCGCACCGCGTACGTGGCCGAAGTGAAGCAGGCCGGCGTGTTCGGCCTGGTCGGCCTGGACCCGCAGTCGATCGACGTGCTGCTCGGTACCCAGTGCCCGAACATCCTGTTCCCGTACGTGCGCCAGCTGGTCAGCGACCTGATCCAGGCCGGCGGCTTCCCGCCGTTCTTCCTGCAGCCGATCAACTTCGAAGGCCTGTACGCGGAAACCCTGCGCCAGCGCCAGGAGCAGGGCGACGCACCGTCGCTGGCTGACTCCGAGCCGGCCGGCAACGCCTGATTCCTGCCGCGACGTCACGGATGAGCACTACCGCTGACAAGATCGCCGTGCTCGGCGCCGGTTCCTGGGGAACCGCGCTGGCCAGCCTGCTCGCACGGCACGGTCACCCGACCGTGCTGTGGGGGCGTGACGCGGCCGTGGTCGAAGCCATCGACCAGCGCCATGAGAACCCGCGCTACCTGCCGGGCATTCCGCTGCCGGACAGCCTGCGTGCCACCACCGACCTGGCGTCGGCGGTGGAGGGCGCGGCCTGGATCCTGGTGGTGACCCCGTCGCATGCGTTCGGCGAAACCGTGCGCGCGCTGGCGCCGCTGCGCCCGGCCGGTGCCGGCGTGGCCTGGGCCACCAAGGGCTTCGAACCCGGTTCGGGCCGCTTCCTGCATGAGGTGGCGCGCGAAGTACTGGGTGAGGACGTGCCGCTGGCCGTTGTCACCGGGCCGTCGTTCGCCAAGGAAGTGACCCAGGGCCTGCCGACCGCGATCACCGTGCACGGCGACGTGCCCGAGTTCGCGCAGACGGTGGCCGAGGCGATGCACGGCCCCGCATTCCGTGCCTACACCGGCGACGACATGGTCGGTGCTGAGCTGGGCGGCGCGATGAAGAACGTGCTGGCTGTGGCTACCGGCGTGGCCGATGGCATGCAGCTGGGCTTCAACGCGCGGGCCGGCCTGATTACCCGTGGCCTCAACGAGATGCTGCGCCTGGCCGCTGCGATCGGCGCAAAGCCTGAGACCCTGATGGGCCTGGCCGGCCTCGGCGATCTGGTGCTGACCTGCACCGGCGACCTGTCGCGCAACCGCCGCCTGGGCCTGGCCCTGGGCCGTGGCCAGACGCTGCAGGATGCCGTGCGCGAAATCGGCCAGGTGGTCGAGTCGGTGCAGACCGCCGACGAAGTGATGCGACAGGCGCGCCGCCATGGCATCGACCTGCCGATCTCCGACCGCGTGCGTGCCGTGCTGCATGGCGAGCAGACGCCGGAAGAAGGCCTGCGCGCGCTGCTGGCGCGGGAACAGAAGCCGGAATATCCGGACACGCTGTTCAAGTGAATCGAAAAACCCCGGCCATGCGCCGGGGTTTTTTTTATGCACCCCATCCACGCATGGCGTGGATCTACGACGGAAACCGCTTCTGGTAGCCGCCAACCTTGGTTGGCGCCCAGTAGCGCCGGACCATGCCCGGCGGAATCCATCACCGCGCCCGTGGCGGCGCGTTGCCGTTGTCCATGTCCGAGAAGATCATCCACGGCCCATCGCCCACGCGCTCCAGCGTCAGCGTGAACTTGCCGGTGTCCCCCACGTTGTTGCCGAAGGTGTAGCCACCGATGATGTAGCCGACGTTCCCTTCCACGGCATACGCCAACGCGCGCAACCGCAACGGGCTGCCGCTCTGGCCGGAATATGCCGCCTCGATGGCTTTGCGTCCGCGCACCGGCGCCTGGTTGCTCTGCAGGATGAAGCCATCCTCGGCAAACAGCCGGACGAGCGCCTTTGCATCCCCCTTGCGCCACGCCTGTTCGTAGTCGCGCAGCACGCGATCCAGCGGCGCAGGCAGGGCTGTATCGGGAAGCGGTGGTGCGGGCTTCGCGCCTTCAGCATCGTGGGCGATGGTCGGCGATGCCAGCAGCAGGGCACTGCAGAAGATCACGGCGAGTCGTGTACGGCGCATGCGTCCAGGTCCTGGCGATGACGGGAGCGGAGAACGCATCCTAGCGCGCCGCTGGTTAGAATCACGCTGCCGCCGGCGTGGCGCATGCATCGCAGATAGACAAGGACAGGGAATGAAGATTCGAGCTGCAGGGATGGCACTGACGGTCGCGCTGCTGGCGGCCTGCGGGCAGACGCCGGAGAAGGCCGTCGAAACGGCGCCTGCGGTTGCATCCGACGCACCCGCTGGAACACCGGCAGCGACGACCACCGTGGTCGAGAGTGAACCGTCCATCGAGGACGGAGTGGATCCGTCGGTGTGGGACAGCGAAGGCGAGCCGGAAGACTCCGGTGGCGGCCGTGAGCTCACCTGCAAGGACAACCCGTTGGCGACCCATTTCTTCACCCTGGTGGGCGGCAACACGGTGGACGATTGTGGCCGCAAGGACCCGAAGGTGCTGGCCGCGTTCGATGCATTGATGAAGGGAACGCAGGCCGCCGAATCCGCCGACAAGGACATCCCGTCGCTGCGCGAACGCCTGTTGAGCGGCCCCAGCGGGCCTGGCGAGCTGCTGGTGCTTCAGGGCGAACCCTGGTGGTTCTACACCGCCTGCCAGGCCCACGACTGCCCCGGCACCGCGCTGGCGATGCTGTATTCGCCCGATCAGTCGAAGATGGTCGGCCGCCTCACCGCGCGCTGCCGGGTGTGGTGGCTGGGCGAGCCTACGGCCGAACAGCGCGAGCAGATCGAACAGCTCCGCCCGCTGGATGATGCCGCATTGAAGGAAGACAGCGCGATCTGCGAATGAGGTGATGCGGGCGGGGAACGTCCGCTCATGCCGGGGCGGGCGTAGGCCATTCGTCCTGTTCTTCTGCCCGGAAACCGGCTGCTAAGCTTCCCCCCCATCCCGTTGCCGACCGGCCTCCTTCCATGGCTTTCTGGACCGTCGTCTTCGCCATTGGCGCCGCGCAGGCCGCGCTGCTTGCCCTGGCCCTGTGGCGGCGGCCGGCCAATGCCGGGGCGAACCGGGTGCTGGCGATGTGGATCGCGCTGATCGGCATCGATCTGGCGGTGAAGGCGCTCTACTGGGATCCGTCCTACCCGGCACCCACCAAGGCGCTGCGGTTCGTCGGCCTGTTCCCGTTCCTGTACGGCAGCCTGTTCTATGTCTACGTCAGGGTCCTGACCGAGGCCAGGGCCGTACGCTGGCGCGATGCTGTGCATCTTTCGGGATTCATCATCGTGCTGGCGCTGCATGCAGGCTTCTTCCTGCGTGGGCTGGTGCCGGCCGAGGGCATGCTGGCGCGAACGCTGCCGGGCATCGCGGAACTGGAATGGATGCGGCTGAACATCGTGCTGTACGCGTACAGCCTCTCCTATGTCATTGCCGGTCTGCTGCGGGTCGGCCGCTACCGGCGCGGCCTGCTGCGGCGGCGTTCGGATGCGGACCGGATGTCGCTGCACTGGATCGATGCGATGGCGATCTCGCAGATCCTCATCTGGCTCATTGCCACCACGCAATGGCTGGTCAGGATTCCCTGGATCGACTATCCGCTGATCTACGGCCTCGTTGCAGCGTGGGTATTCCTGATGGGCTACTTCAGCCTCACCCAGCCGGCCGTGCTGGTCGAGCCGGTTGCGGAACCGGCACCCGCCAACCGCGAAGTAGTACCGGCCAGCGACGATGCACGCGTTGCCGAGGTTGAAGTGCGCCTGTCGCAGCTGATGGCCGAACAGCAGCTCTACCGTGAACCGGCGCTCACCATCGGCCAGCTGGCCAGACGCTCCGGCTACCCCGAATATCTGGTGTCGGCGGTGATCAACCGCCGCTTCGGCGGGAATTTCTGGGAATACATCAACCGCCAGCGGATTGAAGCCGCCGCTTCCCATCTGGCCGATGGCGCTGACACCCGGACCATTCTCGACATCGCCTATGCCTGCGGCTTCACCTCGAAATCGACGTTCAATGCGGCGTTCAAGCGGCTGCTGGGTGAAACGCCCAGTGTCTTCCGCAAGCGCCATGCGATGGCGGGCACCCCGCAATCACCGAGCCGCTGACAATGCAGTGGCCGGCGGTCGCCGCGGCCAGCGCAGCACAAGTTCGCAGAGTGCCAGGTTGAACACCCAGCATCCCCAGGCGGCGGCCAGATAGACCGGGGGAAAGGGCAGATGCAGCACGCCCAGGCCGATGCCCAGGATCAACCGGAACGTCACCGCAGAGGCAGTGAGGGCGATGCTGCGCCACATCCACTGCCGGTGCCTGGCGAGATTGCCGGCCAGCGCGTGGCCGATGCCGAGGCCGGTGGTGGCCAGCCATGCAAGCGCCAACAAGCCAAAGGCGATGCCGGTAGGGGCTCCTCCCTCGGCATGCAGGGCCAGTGACAAGCCCCCCAATCCCGCAACCAGTACGCCGCCTGCGTACAGGCCACCGCTCAGCCGGTGCAGCCGCGGGAGATGTCGCTGCACCCATCCGCTCATCTGCAACGGCGCCAGCAACAAGGCCAGCCCGCCGCCGAAGAGGTGGGCGGGTACGTCCAGGCCGGACGCCGCGAACTTCATCTGCAGCGGGTTGTCCGCGTGTGGCTGGCCGTACAGCACGGTGAAGGCATAGGCGGCCACGGCGGCGCAGAGCAGGGCGAAGACCAGCCTCGCCGTCCAGCGGGCAACCTTGGGAAAGCGGTGTGGCATCTTGGAACCTCGCATTGGTGATCGAGGTTCGAGCGTGGGTGCGACGTACGGGAAAATCGTCCGGATCGGCGGAGTCGTACCCGGGACCGGCGGAGGAGTGCGGCCAGGGCGACCCATCGACAATGCCAACGCTGGCTGCGCTCGTCCGCTGTTCCAGCGGCCCGGCCCTGAGGCCGGCCGGACGCTATGATCGGCCAACACCCGAACATGGAAGGGTTCTCGCGCCCATGAAGATCGAGTCCATCTCTCCCATCCTGTCCGTAGACCATCTTGCCGAGTCAATCGCGTTCTACTGCGGCACGCTCGGATTCGAACTGGCGTGGTCGTGGGGTGATCCCACCGACATTGCTGCCGTCTGCCGCGACGGCGTGGAGATCACCCTCACGCAACGGTCCGGGAGCAAGCCGGCAGGCGCAGCACACGCCTATCTGGTCGTATCCGGTATCGACGACTATTACCGGACCCTTGAAGGATCGGGTGTCACGATCGTCGTCCCTATCGGGGACAGGCCCTACGGCATGCGCGATTTCCGCCTGGCGGATCCAAGTGGCAATGAACTCAGCATCGGGCAGGTCATAGAGAACAGGGACAGCGCTCGTTAGCGCGCGTTACTTGCTCGCGTGCCGTGCGCCCTTTTCGTCCTGGTCCTTTGCATCCCCCCGGCTCTGCGCGAATTCCGGGAACGTCTTCGCGATCGAATCCTTGTCCGGCAGGATGTAGAACACGCCGCCCTTCTCGAAGGTGGACTGCACGATCTGCTCGTAGAACGCGGGCGAGACGTTGATGCAGCCATGGGTGACGCGGTTGTCGTCCGGGGTCGGTGTTGCCAGCCGCTCGGCGCGCTTTTCCTTCGGACTGCCCGGCGGCAGCGGGTGCATCGATACGGCGGAATCGTAGTCCACCCACAGCACGCGCCCGGCATCGTCGGAGGGGCCGTAGCCGCCAATGAAGCGGCCGGCAGGTGTGGTGCGGTCGTGGCCTGGAATCGCACTCAGCGCCAGCTTGGCGACGCCGGGTGCGGAGTGATCGCCGATGGCCGATCCGAACAGCGCCGGTGCCGCGCCACGCAGCTTGCCCTCGCCGCTGAAGACCAGCACCTGCGCCGCCGCCTTGTCCATGACCGCAAATGGATAGCCCTGGTTGTCCTTGCTGGCGACCACCCAGCCGGCCAGTTCGATAACCGTTTCGGACACGTTCTGGTCAGGCGGAAGTTCATCAACGGCGGCCACCGGTGGTGCAGGTGCGTCCTTGTCCCTGGCGTTGGCTACGCCGCTGCACGCAACGGCCAGCGCCATGACCAGTGCGGCATGCAGGACGCGGCGTGCGGGGGAGGAGTAGGTGCGAATGGGACGACTCCTTGGCAATGCAGTTTCGGCTGGAAGGATGCCAGTGGCCGGCGAAGGCCACTGGTTCCCGATACTGAGGTCGATCAATTCAAGGGGTGAGGGAGCGGTTACCCGCGCGGCTTGCGGCCGGCGGGTGCCCTTTCAAGCTGCTGGACGCGGCCTTCGATCTGGTCGAGGCGCTGGTTGGCCTGCTGTGCAGACTGGTTGGCGGACTCCGCACTCTGCGCGGCGCCCTGCACCTTTACGTCGAGCTGATCGAGACGCGAGTTGATGGTTGCAAACTCGTTCTTGTATGAGGCGCAAGCGCCAAGGCTCACGGTGGCGATGAGCGCCACGCTGAGTGCACGGGCCATCTTCAGGTGTTGCGAGGTCAGTTTCATTCCACTCCCTCCTTCGTCTGGGGAAGCTGGAATATAGCGGCGTTTGTTCCCGGCGCTGACAAGCGCTTTCAGCTGCAATTTGAGTACGTGGATGGGCTGTGAAGCCTGCTGCTGACCCAACATTAACAAGCGGGATCAGGCGAGCTGATCTACGTCATCGAAGCGCCTTGCGCCTCTTCATATCCGCCAATTCATCAGCATGAAGCGGGAATCCTCGCTTGGCAGACACACGCGGCCTCGCTTGCGTCAGGCAGAGCTGCAGCGTCCTCGAAGCGCACATCCAGCAACTCGGCTGTTCGTCGCATGGGCAACGCACTTGCGGGAAATGCGATGGCCGAAGGAATCGCATTTCCCGCGAGTACGGCCGCTCCCAATGGCGCATGGCGAGTTCCCTGAACGGGAACCATATTTATACACCAGTCAGTTCAATATTCAGGGTCGATTAGACCCCCTAACGGATAATTCACACCTGTCGATCGCCTCCTCTCTCTCCCCCTCCCGGGAGGCGGTCGACGAAACCAAAATAATTAAAGGTGTGTCCCGATGAACAAGAATTCGCTGCTTGCCCTGGGTCTTCTGGCTGCTCTGCCGTTCGCTGCATCGGCAACCGACGGCCTGTCGTACAACTACGTTGAAGGCGGCTACGTGAACACCGATGCCAAGGGCGGCGACGCCGATGGCTGGAAGGTGAAGGGTTCCGTTGCGGTGCACCCGAACTTCCACATCTTCGGCGACTACAGCGCGCAGGAGACCGACAAGTTCAAGAACGACGTCGACCAGTGGCGCCTGGGTGTCGGCTACAACTACGGCATCGCACCGAACACCGACCTGGTGGCTCGCGTTGCGTACCAGAAGTACGACGAGAAGCGCGGCCTGGACTTCAACGGCTACTCCACTGAAGTGGGCGTGCGCACCGCATTCAACCCGTATGTGGAAGGCTACGTGATGGCCGGCTACGAAGATTTCAGCAAGAAGCATGGCTACAACCCGGACGGCGAGTTCTACGGCCGCGTCGGCGCCACCGCCAAGTTCAACCAGAACTGGGGCCTGAGTGGCGAAGTGAAGCTGGCCAAGGCCGGCGACCGCGAGTGGTTCGTGGGCCCGCGCTTCACCTGGTAACAAACGCCTGTCGTTAGTGCGTGTTGTGCTGGCGTGTGACTCTCTCTCTCTCTCCCACACGCCAACCGAAGCCCGGCCTCGCGCCGGGCTTCACTTTTATGGGCACCGCGTTTACCGGCATCCCGGGCTTCAGTGATCGGGGCTCTGCACCAGCCCGAGCCGGATCAGGCTTTCGGCGGTCGCCACGATGGCGTCCTCGCGCGAACGCGGTGACCACCCCAGCATGCGCTGCGCTTTCTCGCTGGTTGCGTTCATGGTGCGGCCCAGCAGTGGGATCGAGCCACGCAGCGCCGGGTCCTTCAGTGCACCCAGGCGCATCACCCAGTTGGGAATGACACGGGTACTGACCTTGCCCGCAGAGGCGCCCATGCGCTGCTTCAGGATCTTTGCCACCTCGCCCAGCCAGAGGCTGTCCCCGGCGATGGCGATGAAGCGCTCGCCGCTGGCCGCCGGATGGGTCATCGCACGCAAATGCAGGTCTGCCACGTCCCGCACGTCCACGAATCCGCAATTGATCTTCGGCGATCCCTTCTGGCCCTGGAGCAGATTGCGCACCAGGCGGATGGAGTGCGAATAGTCGCTGCCCAGCACCGGGCCGAGCACTGCGGTCGGGTTCACCACCGAGAGCTCCAGGCCACCGCCCTCGCGCGCGATGAAGTCCCACGCAGCACGCTCGGAGAGCGTCTTCGACTTCTGGTAGAGTCAGACATCGGCGGACAGATCGCTCCAGTCGGTCTCGTTGAACGGGCGGCCGATGTCGCCGTGGCCGGCGCAGATCGCGCCGAAGGCCGAGGTCAGCACCACCCGTTGCACGCCGGCGTCGCGCGCCGCGCGCAGGACGCGCAGGTTGCCATCCACGGCCGGGCGCACCCACTGTTCTTCGCTGGTCTGTTCGCCGGTGGGTGTAGGCGATGCTCCGTGCATCACGTGGCTGCAGCCGGCAACGGCTTCGGCCCAGCCCTCGTCGCGACCGAGGTCGGCCACCACCACGCTGAGGCGATCGCCCGGCTCGGCGCCACCGACCTTCAGCTGTTGGCGCACCTCCGCTTCGCGCGACAGTGAGCGCACCGTGGTGCGGACGTCGTAGCCGGCCGCGAGCAGGGCCAGGATGCAGTGCTGGGCGATGAAGCCGGTGCCACCGGTCACCAGGACGGTCGTTCTCATGGGAACTCTCCAGATACGTGGGGGGATTGGCGGGCCATCCCGACGCGGATCCAGCGGCATGGGTGGCTATGTCTACAGCTGTATACATGCGTTGCCGGCGATTGTCTACAGCTGTATACTTAACGAATGAGCACGCCCGTCGCACCGACCACCCGCAAGCCCCGCCAACGTGATGCCGAAGCGACCCGCGAGGCGATCCTGGCGTCCGCACGCCGGGCCTTCGCCCTGTCCGGCTATGACGGTGCTGGAGTGCGTGACATCGCGGCCGGGGCCGGGGTGACGGCGATGATGGTCAACCGCTACTTCGGCTCGAAGGAGCAGCTGTTCGCGGAGGTGGTGGAAGACACCATGACCCAGGGCAGCCTTATTGCCGGCGGCATCATGGACCAGCCGGAACCGGGCAAGGCACTGGCGCGCGCACTGGTGAAGATGACCCGCGCCGATGCCACGCCCATGGACGGATTCCTGATCACCTTCCATTCCGCATCGAGCCCACTGGCAGCGGAAATCGGCCGCGACAAGATCGCCGCGCATCACCTGGAGACCGTGGCCGCCTCGCTGCAGGGCACGCAGCGGGCCGAGCGCGCCGCGCTCATCCTGGCGATGATTTCCGGCTTCCAGGTGATGCGGCAGATGATCGCGCTGCCGGCCCTTGCCGATGCCGACGAGGACGAGCTGGCCGAGTTGCTGGGTACGGTATTCGAGCGGCTGATCCAGCGGCCTGCAGCCGGGCCGTAGGATCAGTTCACCGGCTTGCCGTAGCTTTCGGCGAGGATCGCCTTGTACTCGGCCAGTGACGGCAGGCCCATGGCGCTGCGCATCGCGTGGCAAGGGCCGGTCCAGTTCGAGATCACCCGCGGATAGTCGCGCGACGCCTCCGCGCCCGCTGCCCCTTCTGCGTAGTGGCGAACTGAGAACCGCTCCGTCGCTGTCAGGGGGGTTCCGCTATGATCGCCCGCACATCGCCGCGCGCGATGCGCCCGCCTCAAGCCAGCAGGAACCGTCGTGAACTCCCAGCCCGCACCGATCACCGCCCTCAACCACACGCTCGACAACGAGCCGCAGCAGATCACCGCGCCGCTGACGCACTCGGCCGCGTTCCTGGTGTTGAAGGTGAAGGATGACGCGGCCTCGATCGCGAAGGCACGCGAGGTGCTGGCCAGTACCGACGACTTGATCAAGAACACCGCCATCCGCGAGATCGAGCGCACCTTCACCTGCAACGTGGCCATCGGCCATCGCGTGTGGCAGCCGCTGGTGGGCAGCACGCCGCCGCGCGAACTGAAGCCGTTCCGCGAGATCAAGGGGGCGACCCACACTGCGGTTTCCACGCCGGGCGACCTGCTGTACCACATCCGTGCACGCACGATGGACCTGATCGTGGCGTTCGAGCGCAACCTGCTGATGGCCTTCGGCGATGCGGTGGAAACCGTTGATGACGTCGCCGGTTTCCGCTATTTCGATGGCCGTGACCTGCTCGACTTCGTCGATGGCACCGCCAACCCTGAAGGGCTGTCGTTGCCTGAGGCAACCATCGTCGGTGACGAGGACCCGGAACACGCGGGTGGCAGTTACGTGGTGGTGCAGAAGTACCTGCACAACCTCGATGCCTGGCGCGCGCAGAAGACCGAAGCCCAGGAGGCGATCATCGGCCGCACCAAGCACGACAACATCGAGCTGGACGACGCGCCCGCCGATGCGCAGAAGTCGCACAAGACGCTGTGCACGATCGAGGACGCCGACGGCGAGCACGAGATCCTGCGCGACAACATGCCGTTCGCCACGCCGGGCCGTGGCGAGTACGGCACCTACTTCATCGGCTACACGCGCCGCCTGTGGGTGATCGAGACGATGCTGGAACGCATGTTCATCGGCAATCCCGCGCCGCTGCACGACCGCATCCTGGACTTCTCCACCGCCGTCACCGGCGTGACCTTCTTCGCGCCCGCGCGCAAGGTGCTGGCCGATCTGGGCGACTGATCGCCGGTTACGCGGCCGTAGAGTCGAGCTTGCTCGACTGCGCCA
>NZ_JASJSU010000033.1:17692-47238 GCF_030237045.1 Stenotrophomonas maltophilia group sp. Smal17 | reverse complement strand
GGCAGATCCTTTGTTACAATGTATCAATCGCGGGGCGCACGAATCCCGTCGATGGGACAGGGGGAGGGAAACCGTGCGGGTCGGGAACGGATGTTATATTATTCCATAACGATTCGCCGACCCTGCTGGAAGTCATGTCCCTGTCCTCACGCCTGCGCCACCTGCTCGACCGATTCGGCGCCACTGGTTCGATGCTGTGCGCGGTGCATTGCGCGGTGATCCCCGTGCTGCTGGCGGCGGCGCCTTCGCTGGGCCTGTCGTTCTGGTTGAGCGACGGCGTGGAGCAGGCGCTGGTGGTGTTTGTGACCCTGCTCGGGCTGTTCAGCCTGGTCTGGGGCTATCGCCGTCATGGCGCGCTGCGCGCGCTGGGTTTCCTGATTCCGGGCCTGGTCGCGCTGTGGGCCGGCGTGCTGTACGACCCGCTGCATCACAACGCAGTGCCGCATGCGGTGGTGATGACCATCGGCGGCCTGTTGGTGGGCGTCGCACACCTGGTCAACCTGCGCCTCAACCACGGCCACGTGCACGACGCCAGCTGCGCGCACTAGGCGCTCCGTGATAGGATTTCCGATCGTGCGCGGGGGCGCCCAGCAAGGCGGCCCCGCCGAACCCGTGTCAGTACGGGGTAACCAGATTTCACACTTGAGGAGTTGAAGACATGGGTAAGGGTGACCGCAAGACCGCCAAGGGCAAGCGCTACAACGCCAGCTACGGCAACGCCCGTTCGCACACCGCGAGCAAGGTCGCCGTAGGCGCCGCCGCCCCGGTTGCCAAGAAGACCGTGGCCAAGGCTCCGGCGAAGAAGGCTGTGGCGAAGAAGGCTGTCGCCAAGGCCTGATCCGGCCGGTCGACCGCTTCAAGGAAAAACGCGGCGCCTGGCGCCGCGTTTTTTTATGCCTGCTCGCTGAGCCGGGCGTGGGCCCGGCTCTGCGGCGGCGTCAGCGCAGGGTCTGTTTCAGCGTTTCCGGGTTGCCGTCGTTCGGCGCGGCCGGCACCTGCAGCAGATGCGCCAGCAGCGGATAGACATCGACGTTGTCGAAGCCATCGATCACCAGGCCCTGGCGGAACGACGGGCCGCCGGCCACGAACACCGCACGCATGGACGGCAGGGCGTTGTCGTAGCCATGCGAGCCGCGATCCTGCTTGGTGCGCTTGGCGATCCTGTCCCGATGCAGGGCATCCCAGCCTTCATCCATGGCGCAGACGATCGGCGGCACCCGCGGGTGCGTACCGTAGTGCCAGCGCGGCGGCAGGTTTTCCTTCTTCCAGCATTCGTAGTGGGCGTGGCGGCCGAGCAGGACGCGTTCGGCGTCGGCTTCGCGACCGGCGACCGGTGCGAAGCCCACCGACTGGCCCTGGCTGACATTGCGCGCGATGGCCGGATCGGCCATCGATTCGGTGGCGATCACGTGGCCGTCGGCGACGCTGGCCATGCCATGGTCGGACACCACGATCACGTTGGTGGTCGACGCCAGCCCGCGCTGCTGCAGTCCATCCAGCACCTGGCCGACGATCTGGTCGGCGCGCACGATGGCGTCGGCATACTGCTTCGAATCCGGGCCGTAGTGGTGGCCGGCCTTGTCCACGTGCTCCATGTACAGCGTGGTCAGGCGCGGCGCATCGGCGTCGGTCTGCGCCAGCCAGTCAAGCACGATGCCGGCACGCTGTTCCAGCGGTTCCTGGCCGTCGTAGATGCGCCACTGGCTCGGGCGCACCCCGCGGATTTCCGACTCGCTGCCCGGCCACGAGGTGGTGGCCGAACGCACGCCGGCATTCTCGGCGCCGACCCAGATCGGCTCGCCGCCCCACCACGCGCTGGTAGTGACCGCCTCGCGGTTGCTCAGTTCGAAACGGCCCAGTGCCTCGTCGTCCATGCTGTTGTTGACGATGCCGTGGTGGTCCGGGCGCAGGCCGGTGACGATGGTGTAGTGGTTGGGGAAGGTGAGCGACGGATAGGACGGGGTCATCCAGCGTGCACGCACGCCACCGTCGATCAGCCGCTGCAGGTTCGGGGTCAGGCCGCGATCGAGCGCGTCGGCGCGCAGGCCGTCGATGGAGATCAGCAGCAGCTTCGGCGGCGCAGCCGCAGCAACGGGCGTGGCAACGGAGGCGGAGGGCGCGGGCGCGGTGGTGCAGGCGGCCAATGGCAGCAGCAGCGCCAGCGCGCAGGTCAGGCGTACGGAAGTCATCCGCGCATGATAAGCCGGCGCAATGACCGGCCCAAGACACGCTGCGCGGAAGGGCGCAGCGTGTCCGCGCATTCTTCCTTGTCCCCGCGCCGCCCAACCCACATCAATCCAGAGCCGGTCTGGTTTTTGACGTTGCCGTTGTTTCTGCGGGTGCCGGGCACAGCCCGGCCGGCCCTCATGCAAACAATGGTGCCTGGCGTTGTTCCAGGCGCAGCAGTGCGGCCTTGGTTTCCAGGCCGCCACCGAACCCGGTCAGTGCGCCGTTGCTGCCGATCACGCGATGGCAGGGCAGGATGATCGGCAACGGGTTGCGGCCGTTGGCGGCGCCCACCGCGCGGGTTGCGCTGGGCTGGCCCAGATGCTGCGCCAGCTGCAGGTAGCTCCAGGTCTGCCCGAACGGGATCAGCGCCAGCGCTTGCCACACGCGCAGCTGGAACGGCGTGCCGCGCGGTGCCAGTTCCAGATCGAAGCTGCTGCGTTCGCCGTGCAGGAACTGCAGCAACTGCTGGCGGGCTTCCGGCAGCGCATCCGGCGCGTAGTGCCAGTCGTCGCGGCCACGCGCCGGATGGCGGTTTTCCGGAAACAGCACATGCGCAAGTCCGCGCTCGTCACCGGCGATGGTGAGCACGCCGATCGGGCTGTCGAAACGGTCGAACAACAGGGTCATGTCGGTTCTCCAACGAAAGTGCCGGACAGGTGCCACAGGTGCAGCACGGCATACGCGCGCCACGGCCGCCAGGGTTGCGAGCGCGCTTCGGTCGCACGTTCGCTCAGGCGCTGGCCCTGCGCATGGCCGAGGACCTGCTGCAGCACCAGGTCGCCGGCGGGGAAGGCATCAGGCTGGCCGAGACCCCGCAGGGCGATGTACTGCGCGGTCCACGGGCCGATGCCGGGCAGTGCCACGCAGCGGGTGACGAACTCTTCCAGCGCCTGGCCAGGCCCGAAATCGAGCTGGCCGCTGGCGCAGGCGGCTGCAAGTGCTCGCACGGTAGCGGCACGGCTGCGCGGCAGGCCGATCGATTCCAGCGGCGCCTCGGCCAGTACCTCGGGTGCGGGGAACTGGCGATCGAAGTCCGATGGCATGCCCGGCAGGTGTGCGCCGAAGGCATCCACCAGCCGGCGTGCGAACGTGGTGGCTGCGGCGACGCTGACCTGCTGGCCGAGCACCGCGCGCACGCCCACTTCGAATCCATCCCAGCCGCCCGGAACACGCAGCCCGGGGCGTTGGGCGATGCCGCGCGCCAGCAGCGGTTCTTCGCCCAGTGCGGCGTGCACCTGCTGCAGGTCGGCATCCAGGTCGAACACGCGGCGCACGCGACGCACGATGTCCGGGATCAGGCGTGGATCGACGGCGCTGAGCTGCAGGTGCAGTTCCGGCCGTTTCGGATCGGCGGTGACGCGCAGCAGGGTGGGCCGCTCAGGCGTGCCCAACACGCGTTGGTAGCTGTCTTCGCCGATCAGTTCGATGCCGGGTAGGCTGCGCTTGCGCAGGAACGCCAGCATGCGTGGGAAGTCCAGCGGCGGCCGGTAGGCCAGGCGCAGCACCAGGCCCCCCTCATCGGCGGCGAGGGGTTGGTGCTGGCGGCGCAGCGCGGTGGGGGCCATGCCGCAGCCCTGGAGGAACGCGGTATTGAAGCGGCGCAGGCTGTTGTAGCCGGCTGCCAGCGCGACGTCGGTCACCGGCAGCGTGGTTTCGGTCAACAGCTGCTTGGCCAGCAGCAGGCGATGGGTGGCGTGGATCTGTCCGGGTGTCGCGCCCAGGTGTTCGACGAACAGCCGTTGCAGCTGGCGTGCACTGAGTCCGATCTTCTCTGCGAGGTCTGCCACCGGTTGTTCCTGCAGGAAGCCACCCTGGATCAGGGCCAGGGCGCGCTGCACGGTCTGCCCGGCGAGCGCCTGCTGGGCCTGGGGCGCCAGTTCAGGACGGCAGCGCAGGCACGGCCGGTAGCCGGCCGCAGCGGCCGCAGCGGCGGTCGGGTAGTAGGTGATGTTGCGCGGCTTCGGCGGTGGCGCCGGGCACACCGGGCGGCAGTAGATGCCGGTGCTGCGCACGCCAGCCGCTGGCGGCTGGGCGTTCGGGCGCTTGCGAAGCAGTGCTTCGCAAGCAAAGCGCCCTCACCCATGGGGGCTCGATGGCGCCATCCATGGCGCCAACGGTCCTGCCAACCCACACCGCCCCACCTCTGACAGTTGGTCGCTGCTGTTGGTGGGTGCCGACCGTTGGTCGGCACGCTTTTGCTGTTGGTAGGTGTCGACCTTGGTCGACACGCTTTCCCAAGGGTCAGAAGGGGTTCAGTACTGCGCGCTGAATGCGCGGTTTGGACAGGTAGACTGTGGCCCTTGCTCCCCTGAAGGCCGGTTGCCCGATGTCCGCCAAACTCCGCTGGTTGCCCCTGTTGTGCCTGGCCCTGGCGGGCTGCAGTCAGCTGGAGAATCCGGGCAATGTGACCGCTGCCGACAAGGCGGCGCGGGCGCCGGCCAGTGATGGCGAGAACATGGTGTCGATCAATGCGGCTGACGCACCGCCGCCGCCCGCGCCGCCGCGCAGCCGGGCCGATCGGCCGTGGCCGCAGGCGCAACTGGAGAATGGCCGCGCCTGGGTCAGCTGCAGCACCGAGTACGCCGGCGACGCCGGTGATGGCATCGAGCTGGAGGGCCTGCAGCGCGATCAGATCAGCCAGGCGCTGGCGCCCTGCGCCGAGCGTGGCCTGATGCGCGTGCGCTATTCCGGAAAGATCAATCCGGGCTTCGCCGAGATGATGTGGCGGCTGGCCGTGGTTGCCGACGAGCAGAAGATCCACAAGCGCATCCTCGATCTGGATTCCAGCGGTGGCCAGGTGGAATCGGCGATCGTGGCCGGCGACAGCATCGGTGAATCGGGCTGGACGATCTGGGTGCGCGAAGGCTCGATCTGCCACAGCGCCTGCGTATTCGTGCTGGCTGCCGGTGACAACCGCCTGCTGTCGGGCAAGGTCGGCATCCACCGCATGATGCGCATCAGTTCCAAGGCCACCTCGCGCGCCGAACTCAATCGCGAGCTGCACGAGGTCTACGACAACGTGAAGGATTACCTGCAGCGCAACGGCGTGGCGGTGGGCGTGGCCGATCTGATGATGACCGTGCCCAACCGCAGCCTGCGCCTGCTGACCCCGGACGAGCTGCGCCAGTACGGCCTGGATGGCACCAACGCCGTGCAGGACGACCTGGAGCGGATCAAGCAGATGCGCGCCTGCGGCGATGATTTCGTACAGCGCAAGGATGCGTTCCTGATCGCCTTCGACCAGCAGTGCAAGCGCGAAGGCGCTGACATGGAGTCGATCAACAGCTGTGGCCAGGCACTGAAGCAGCGCTTCGGTTTCCCGGATGCGGTGTGTCCTGAAGAGAGCCCGCTGTCGGAGATCGATGTGGCCACGCTGCCGCCGGCGCCGTCCGAGCCACCGCCGGTGGCCGAGCAGGCTCCTGCGGAGGCCGGAAAGCCTGCCGCGCAGGCCGACGCTGCGGTGGTCGAGGGCAGCGCCCACGCGCGCTGACGAACAGCTCACTGCGCTGGCGTAGACTGCGGTTCTTTCCCGGTAACCGGCGGTGTCCATGAAGCGCGTGCTCCTGCTGCTGTCCCTGATGCCCTTCACTGTGTTGGCGCAGGTGCCTGCGCCGGCCACTCCTGCCCCGGCACCCGCGCGCCCGGCGCCGGCATCGCCGGCGGCCGCGAAGCCGGCCACCGCCGGTGCCCCGGCGGTGACCGCCGCGCAGCAGGCGCAGGTGCAGAAGCAGGACGCGGAAATGGGCGCGGCCGCAGTGAAGGCCGCGCAGCTGGTCGATGCCAATCGTGCCGGTGAATTGTGGGAAGGCGCCTCCGCCGTCGCGCGACGTGCGGTGCCCAAGGCGGCCTTCGTCAGCCAGCTGACCACCGAGCGCACGCGGTTGGGCGCGATGGCCGGCCGCGGCCAGCCGACCATCACCCGGGTCAAGTACGGCGCCGGTGCCGCCGTGCCCGAAGGCCTGTACATCAACGTCAGCTTCCCAACCCGTTTCGCCAACAGCGCGCAGCCGGTACGCGAACTGGTGTCGTTCCGTTTCGACGAGGACCAGGTGTGGCGCCTGGCCGGTTACAGCCTGCGTGCATCGGCACCCTGAGGAGCACAGCGATGGCAACTGAACTGACGATGCTGGCCTGGTCGGTGCTGCTGGGCTTTGTCTACATCTTCGCTACCTCCACCGTGGTCACCCGCGAGCGTGGCCTGAAGTGGAATGCCTCGGCGCGTGATGGCCAGGCCCGGCCGCTCAGTGCGCTGGCCGGCCGCCTGCAGCGGGCCCAGGCCAACTTCCTGGAGACCTTCCCGTTCTTCGCCGCCGCCGCGATCGCGGTGGTGCTGGCCGGGCGCAGCAACGACACCACCGCATTGGCCGCGCAGGCCTACTTCTGGGCACGAGTGGTCTATCTGCCGCTGTATGCCGCCGGCGTGCCCTATGTGCGCAGCCTGGTCTGGGCGGTATCGTTGCTGGCCATCCTGGCGCTGGTGTTCGCGTTGTTGTGAGCCGGGCCTGATCCAGATCAAGGCCGGTCAGCTGCGTGGCGCTATGCTGGCGCGGACTGGATCAACGGCAGGAGGCGCGCATGCGCAGGATGGACGTGGTGGTGGTCGGCGCGGGCCCGGCGGGTCTGTGCTTCGCACGCGCGCTGGCCGGTAGCGGCCTGCAGGTCGGGCTGGTGGAGGTGCAGCCGCGCCAGGTACTGGCCGAGGCGGCCTTCGATGGTCGTGAGATCGCGCTGACCCATGCCTCGCGGCAGAGCCTGGAGCAGCTGGGGCTGTGGCAGCGCCTGGCGCAGGCCGAAGTGGCCGAGCTGCGCGACGCAAGGGTGATGAACGGCGGCTCGCCGTTCGCGCTGACCTTCGCCAGCAGCCAGGTCGACGGCCAGCCGCTGGGCTGGCTGGTGCCCAACCATCTGATCCGCCGCGCCGCGTGGGATGCCGTGCAGGGCCAGGACGGGCTGGAGTTGTTCGATGGCCGCAAGGTGCTGGGCGTGCAGGCCGATGCACAGGGCCACGTGGTTACGCTGGACGATGGCAGCAAGCTGCACGCGCGGCTGCTGGTGGCTGCCGACAGCCGCTTTTCGGCAACCCGTCGCATGCTCGGTATCGGCGCGCAGATGCGTGACTTCGGCAAATCGATGCTGGTCTGCCGCATGCAGGTCGAGCGCGATCACCACCACACTGCGTGGGAGTGGTTCGGCTATGGCCGCACCATGGCATTGCTGCCGCTCAACGAGGGCCAGGCATCGGCGGTGATCACGCTGCCGCCGCGGCAGATCGAGGAACTGCTGGCGATGGACGAGGTGGCGTTCGGTGAGGCCATCAGTGCCTGCTTCGAACACCGCCTGGGCCGGATGCAGCCGGTGGCCACGCCGCAGGCGTATCCGCTGGTAGGGGTGTACGCGCACCGGTTCGTGGGCGAGCGCTCTGCGCTGGTCGGCGATGCGGCGGTGGGCATGCACCCGGTCACCGCGCATGGCTTCAACCTGGGCCTGGCCAGCGCACAGCGGCTGGCGCAGGGCATCGTCGGGCAGCAGCGGCGTGGTGCCGACATCGCGGCCGAAGGCATGCTGGCCCGCTATCAGCGTGGCCATCGACTGGCGTCGCGGCCGTTGTACGAGGCCACCAACGCGATCGCCAGCCTGTACACCGACGATCGACGCCCTGCGCGGCTGCTGCGTGCGGCCGGCCTGCGCGTGGCGCAGGGCGTGGCGCCGTTCAGGCAATTGATCGCCTCGCACCTGACCCAGCGCGTGGCCTGAACGGGTTCAGATCAGCCGGCAGCCAGCACGCGGATCTGGCTGTCGGCGAACTCGACCACCTGGCCAGCGCGGATCTTGCAGGCCTTGCGCAGTTCGACCTCACCGTCGACCAATACCTGGCCTTCGCTGATGACCATCTTGGCCTCGCCGCCGCTGGTGACCAGGTCGGCCAGCTTGAGCAGCTGCTTGAGTTCGACGTAGTCGCCGTCGAGGTCGAATTCGAGAATCTGCATGGAGCGGGGTTCCTGGGAAGAGGGCGCAGGCCGGTGGCCGGGCCGGAAAGAGGGCGCGTATTGTGCGCCAGCACCGGGCATGACCGCACGCGCCCGGAAAAGCTGTACGCCTCGTTCAGGATCAATGCGGTATCATTCCGCTCTGAGCGAGTGAAATCTCCTCCGACCGAGCAGCGCCAGGGCACGCGATAAGAAGGGCGCCCAAAGCGCGGACCATCCCTTTTTTATCGCACTGCCAGAACGACGGCAGTGCCTTTGGAGTTCCCCATGTCCCAAGATTCCCAAGCGCCGCTGCAGTTTGCGCAGCTCGGCCTGTCCGAACCCGTGATGCAGGCGGTCACCGCCATCGGCTACGAAACCCCGTCGCCGATCCAGGCCGCCACCATCCCGGCGATGCTGGAAGGCCGCGACGTGCTGGGCCAGGCCCAGACCGGCACCGGCAAGACCGCAGCGTTCGCACTGCCGGTACTGTCCAACATCGACCTGCAGCAGATCAAGCCCCAGGCCCTGATCCTGGCGCCGACCCGCGAACTGGCCATCCAGGTCGCCGAGGCGTTCCAGTCCTATTCGTCGAAGATTCCCGGCTTCCGCGTGCTGCCGGTGTACGGCGGCCAGCCCTATGGCCAGCAGCTGTCGGCGCTGCGCCGCGGCGTGCACATCGTGGTCGGTACTCCCGGCCGCGTGATCGACCATCTCGACCGCAGCACCCTGGACCTGTCCGAGCTGAAGACGCTGGTGCTGGACGAAGCCGATGAAATGCTGCGCATGGGCTTCATCGATGACGTCGAGGCCGTGCTGAAGAAGCTGCCGGAACAGCGCCAGGTTGCGCTGTTCTCGGCCACCATGCCGCCGCAGATCCGCCGCATCGCGCAGACCTACCTGCAGGACCCGGTGGAAGTGACCATCGCGGCCAAGACCACCACCTCGGCCAACATCCGCCAGCGTTACTGGTGGGTGAGCGGCATGCACAAGCTGGACGCGCTGACCCGCATCCTGGAAGTCGAGCCGTTCGATGCGATGATCATCTTCGCCCGCACCAAGGCCGGCACCGAAGAACTGGCCAGCAAGCTGCAGGCCCGTGGCCTGGCCGCGGCCGCGATCAACGGTGACATGCAGCAGGCCCAGCGTGAGCGCACCATCGCCATGCTGAAGGAAGGCAAGCTGGACATCCTGGTTGCCACCGACGTGGCCGCCCGCGGCCTGGACGTGGAGCGCATCAGCCACGTGCTGAACTACGACATCCCGTACGACACCGAAAGCTACGTGCACCGCATCGGCCGTACCGGCCGCGCCGGCCGCAGCGGTGAAGCGATCCTGTTCGCCACCCCGCGCGAGAAGGGCATGCTGCGCCAGATCGAGCGCGCTACCCGCCAGCCGATCGAGGAGATGCAGCTGCCGAGCGTGGAAGCGGTCAACGATACCCGCATCAACAAGTTCACCTCGCGCATCACCGAAACCCTCGGTGCCGGTGGCCTGGACTTCTACCGCCAGCTGCTGGAGCGCTTCGAGAACGAGCAGAACGTGCCGGCCATCGAAGTGGCTGCCGCGCTGGCCAAGATGCTGCAGGGTGACACCCCGTTCCTGCTGCAGCCGCCGGTGCGTGCGCCGCGCGAAGAGCGTGCACCGCGCGAGCGCTTCGACCGTGGCGACCGCCCGGAGCGTGGCGATCGCTTCGACCGCAACGAGCGTGGCCCGCGTTTCGAGCGCGGCCCGCGTCGTGACGATACCGAAGGTGGTTTCGAGCAGCGCCCGCGCCGTGAGGTTCCGCCGCGTGGCGCGCCGGAGCAGGGCATGGAGACCTACCGCATTTCGGTCGGCCACCAGCATGGCGTGAAGCCGGCCAACATCGTCGGCGCCATCGCCAACGAGGCCGGCCTGGAAAGCCGCTTCATCGGCCGCATCGACATCCATGACGATTTCTCGCTGCTGGACCTGCCGGCACAGATGCCGCCGGACGTGCTGTCGCACCTGCAGAAGGTGTGGGTGTCGGGCCAGCAGCTGCAGATGCGCGCGCTGGCGCCGGGTGAAGACACCAACCCGGCCCCGCGTCCGTTCAAGCCGCGCTTCGACAAGCGTGGTCCGGGCGGCCCGGGTGGCCCGCGTCGTGGCGGCCCGGGTGGTCCGGGTGGCCACGGTGGCGACCGCGGCGGTGACCGCGACAGCCGCCCGCCGCGTCGTGACGGCTTCAAGCCGCGCGGCCCGCGCAGCTACTGAGCCGCACCGCAGCCCTGACAACGCCAGCCTTCGGGCTGGCGTTGCCCGTTCCGGGCCCGCAAAAAGGGGACGGAGGGGATTAAGTCGTAAATGGCAGGCCAGGTGCTTATGCCATAAACGACTTAATCCCCTCCGTCCCCTTTTTCGCATGGTCAACACATTCCCGGTCCTAGGCTGAGCCAGTTCCAAGGGAGGTTGTCACCCCAGCACATTCGGGGGGATCCGGGATGGGTAGGAGTGGCACGGACCAGCAGAGCCGACGGGTTCCCATGACCCGGGGCCTGGGACTGCGATTTGCGTTGCTGACGGGCATGGCGATTGGATTGGTCGCACTGTCCGCGCTGATCCAGGAACTGCAGGCGGCCTCCACCGCCTGGATTGCCGGCCAGGGCTACTGGTCGCGCGGTCAGCAGGATGCAACCGCCGCGCTCAGTCGCTACCTGGCGCGGGGCGATGCCCAGGACCTGGACGACGCGCGCCAGGCCCTGCAGGTGCCGTTGGGCGATCTGCAGGCGCGGCTGGCGCTGGAGCAGGCTGAGCCGGATGAAGCCAAGGCCAGGCAGGGGTTCCTGCAGGGCGGCAACGCGCGCGCCGATATTCCGCGCCTGGTGTTCTCGTTCCGCTATGCACGCGATATCGGTGCCTTCCGCGAAGCAACCGCGCTGTGGCGGAAGACCGACGGCGACCTGATGGCGGTGCAGCGCCTGATTGATGAATTGCAGCTGCGGCACGACAGTGGCCCGCTGCCGATCGCCGCGCGTGATCGCTACCTGCAGCAACTGGGTGACCTTGATCGGCGGATGCAGGTGCAGAGCCAGGCGTTCTCGCAGGCGCTGTTGCGGATGGCGACGCTGGTGAGGCTGGCCACGTTGATGGTTGCGGGCCTGTCCGTGCTGGCGATCAGCCTGATGGCCGTGGCGCTGGCGCGTCGCGTCGGCAAGGACCTGACCGAGCACGAGAGCCGTTTCCGCGCGGCGTTCTACCAGGCCAACGTGGGCATGCTCAAGCTCGACACCGATGGCAAGGTGATCGAGGCCAACCAGGCCATGGCGGACATTCTCGATTATCGTCGCGATGTGCTGCTGCAGATGTCACTGCACGATCTGCTGATGGACGGCGAACTGGTCATCGACGGTGTCGGCCGCATCGACTGGGACCGGCAGCTGCGGCCAAGCGAACTGCGCTTCCGGCGGCGCGACGGCAGCCTGGTCTGGGGGCGCTGGAGTGGTACCGGCGTGCACAGCAGCGGGGGGCTGTCGGTGTTCGCGATCATCGAGGACGTCAGCCAGAACCATGCGCTGGCACGTGAGATCGAGCATCACGCCAGCCACGATCCGCTGACCGGCCTGATCAACCGCCGCGAGATCGAACGCCTGCTGGAACGCGCGCTGCTGCAGGTGCGCAGCGACGGTGGCACGCATTCGCTGTGCTACATCAACCTGGATCATTTCAAGCTGGTCAACGACAGCTTCGGCCATGCGGCCGGCGATCAGATGCTGCGCAGTTTCGCCGATTACCTGGTGGCGGCCGTGCGCGATGGCGACTGGGTCGGCCGGCTCGGCGCCGATGAGTTCGCCGTGTTCCTCGCCCATGCCGGCCAGGACGAAGCCAAGCGGGTGCTGCAGCGGGTGATCCGCAATCTGGGCCAGGCCACCTTCCCGATCAGCGAGGGCAGCCCGCAGCTGAGCTGCAGCATCGGCGTGGTCGAGGTCAGTGCCGATGCCCCCGACGTGAACTGGCTGATGAGTGCCGCCGACAGCGCCTGCTATGCGGCCAAGCAGGCGGGCCGCAACCGCGTGCACTGCTTCAACGAGAACCGCATGGCGCTGGAAGAACGGCGGCTGGAGGCCGAACGCCTGCAGGGCGTCAGCCTGGCGATGGCCGAGAACCGCATGCTGCTGTATGCGCAGCGCATCGCCCGGGTGGGAGATCCGTCCTACCTGCACTACGAGGTGCTGGTGCGCATGCGCGGCACCGACGGCAGCCTGCATCTGCCCGGCCAGTTCATGCCGGCGGTGGAGCGCTACGGCATGGCCGTGGCGCTGGATCGCCACGTGCTCGGGTTGCTGTTCCGGCACCTGCAGGTCTGCCCGGCGCATGTGCGCCAGCTGGGCCTGTGCAACGTCAACGTTTCGGCCCAGTCGATCGCCGAGCCAGGGTTCCTGGCCTTCGTCTGCGACCTGCTTGAGCGCAACCGCGCACTGGCGTCCAAGCTGTGTTTCGAGATCACCGAGACTGCTGCAATCAGCAACCTCAGCCAGGCGCGCGCCTTCATCGATGCGGTGAAGGCGCGGGGCTGCCGGATGGCGCTGGACGACTTCGGTTCCGGCCTGTCCTCGTTCGGCTACCTGCGCCAGCTGCCGGCCGACATCCTGAAGATCGATGGTGCATTCGTGCGCGACATGGACACCGATCCGGTCAGCCACGCCACCGTGCGGGCGATCAGCGAGCTGGGGCGCGAGCTGCAGATGGAAGTGGTGGCCGAGTGGGTGGAGACCGCCGAGGTGGCCGGCGCGCTGACCAGGCTGGGGGTACAGGGCCTGCAGGGCTATGCGATCGAACGGCCGCAGCCGCTGGAACGGATGACCCTGACCGACCTGAAGCCCTTCCGGCTGGTGGCGGTGAACGGGCCGCAGGGCGTGGGCTGAACGGCCGGCGGCGACTTTGGTCTACACATGCGCGGCGCGCCCGGCTGCGATAATGCGCGCCAGGGGCGACGTGCAGTGGGCGCGGACGTAAGCAGGAACAGGACGTGGCGTGGGCAGCAGGCAGTGGCGGTATGGAACAGGGGGGATGCTGGCCGTCCTGCTGATGTGGTGGGCGATATCGTGGCCGCTTCAGGCTGCCGAGGCCGTATCGGGCCGCGATTACCTGCTGGTCGGGGGCGCCACCGACGCGCCGACCCCACATCGTGCGTGCACGCCGCAAATGCTGTCCGGTGCCCGCCAGCAGGTGGAAGTGCCCGCGCCGCCCGGGGGCTGGTCGGGCGAGCCACAGGCGCTGGACGTGTTCAACGTCTTCGCCGGCGAGGTCCGGGTCCAGCACGGTGACCGCGAAATCTGCGGCAACATGCACGATGCCCGCACCCGCGATTCACGCTTCCGCGCAGGCATCGGCCTGGTCGCGGTACCGCCGGCCGGCAGCCACGCGCCATTCGTGGTCTCCTGGCAGACGCCGCTGAAGGCGCGCTGGGTTCCGACCCTGCGGCTGGGCGCGCCCAGCCCGGTGCAGCAGAACGACACCGCCCGCCTGCTGGTGCGCGCCGCCTGCATTGCCGTGGCCATCGCCTTGGCGCTGTCGGCGCTGATGGCGTTCCTGACCACGCGCGACCGCAGTTTCCTGGTCTACATCGCCGGCACCACCGTGCTGGTGCTGTGGCAGGCGATCCTCGGTGGCCTCAGCGGCTACCCGGAGCCCTGGCTGCCGGTGGGCGAGCGCGGGGCCTGGTGGTTGCTTTCGCTGACCGCGGCCACCCAGGCACTGGTGCTGCCGGCGCTGTGGCGGCTGAACGGTGGCGACCGCGCGCTGCCCCGTTCGCGGCCGCTGCAGGCGATCGTGCTGTGGGGGCTGCTGGCGCTGGCCGTGCTGGTGCCGTGGCTGCGCTGGGGCCAGCTGGCCTGGGTCGCACAGGGCCTGCAGGTGACCTATCTGCTGGGGTGTGGCCTGGCGTTGCTGGCCGGGGTCTGGGCGCGCTGGCGCGGCGACCGCTGGGCGCAGGCCGGGCTGGCCGCGCTGGCGCCGATGCTGGTATTGATCATCGCCGACGCCAGTGCAGCCGAATGGTTGCTGGAGTACCGGGTGGAGGCGCTGCAGCTGGCGGTGACCTGGCTGCTGATGATGGCCGCCTACGCCATGAACCAACGCCTCGGGCGGCTACGCCAGCAGCGCGATGAGCTGCGCCAGCTGGCCGAGACCGATGGCCTGACCGGGCTGCCCAACCGGCGCGCAGGACTGCAGCAGCTGGCCCGTCACCTGGCACAGGTTGACCGTGAGCGCGGCCCGCTGGTGATCGGCTTCCTCGACATCGACCTGTTCAAGGACATCAACGATCGCCACGGCCATGCGGTGGGTGACCAGGTACTGGTCGCGGTCGCGCGCGCCCTGCGCGCGGCGGTGCGCAGCCAGGACGAAGTGGTGCGGATGGGCGGCGAGGAGTTCCTGCTGCTGATGCCGGGCATGCCGCGCGAAGCCGCGTCGGCGCGGCTGGACCGACTGCGCCAGCGCATCACCGAGGCCGGCCAGGCACTGCAGGTACCGGGGCTGGAAGTGACCGCCAGCATTGGATTGGCGCAATGGCGACCGGGCGAGGACGATCTGGCCGGGCTGCTGCGGCGGGCCGACCATGCCATGTACGTGGCCAAGCGCGCCGGCCGCAACCGGGTCTTCGACGGCGAAGAGCTTGATCCGGCTGCATCGACATGAAGCGCGGCGGGCGGCGATGCCGGATAATAGGGCGATGACCACCCGACTCAACAAACATATCGCCGACACCGGCTTCTGCTCCCGCCGCGAGGCCGATCGCCTGATCGCCGCCCGCCGCGTCACCGTCAACGGCCATGCGGCCGGCACCGGCGCGGTGGTGGGCGAGGAAGACCAGGTGCTGGTCGACGGCCAGCCGCTGCGCGCGCGCGTCGCCCGCAAGCCCGGCGCCCGCCGCCACGTCTACATCGCGCTGAACAAGCCGGTGGGCGTCACCTGCACCACCGAAACATCGGTCAAGGGCAACATCGTCGACTTCGTGGGCCACGAACAGCGCATCTTCCCGATCGGCCGCCTGGACAAGGAGTCGGAAGGGCTGATCCTGATGACCAGCAACGGCGACATCGTCAACCAGATCCTGCGTGCCGAGAACGGGCACCAGAAGGAATACCTGGTGGCGGTGAACAAGCCGGTCACCGACGAGTTCCTGCGCGGCATGGCGCGCGGCGTGCGCATCCATGACCAGATGACGCTGCCGTGCAAGACCTCGCGGATCGCCAAGTTCGGTTTCCGCATCACCCTGCAGCAGGGCCTGAACCGGCAGATCCGCCTGATGGCGGCCGAGTTCGGCTACCGCGTGACCCAGCTGCGCCGCGTGCGCATCGACAACATCAAGATCGGTGCGCTGAAGCCGGGCCAGTGGCGCAACCTGACCGAGCAGGAGCTGCAGGGCCTGCTGCCGAAGCAGCTGGACTGGTAGGGCCGGCCGCTGGCCGGCTGCAATGTGCCTTCGATGTACCCGGGATGCCGGCCCGCGGCCGGCACCACCCGGCACGCGGATTGCGCATCCGCATCGGCTAGACTTCGCAGTGACCTGCCGGAACATGACGCTGCATGATCAAGCCCGACAAGCCTGCCAACGAAGCCCTTCGGCTTGAGGCGCTGTACCGCTACCGCATTCTCGATTCGGAGCGCGAGAAATCCTTCGATGACCTGGTGGTGATCGCCAAGGCGGTCTGCGGCACCTCGATGGCCGCCGTCACCCTGATCGACGTCGAACGGCAGTGGTTCAAGTCGATCCAGGGCATTGACGCTGCGGAGAACCTGCGCAGCGAATCGATGTGCGGCCACGCCATCCTGCAGCCGCAACAGATCATGGTGGTCGAGGACGCGCTGCAGGACATCCGCTTCCATGACAATCCGGTGGTGACCGGCGATCCGCATGTCCGCTTCTACGCGGGTGCGCCCCTGATCAGTTCCGACGGCCTGCCGCTGGGTACGCTGTGCGTGTTCGACGCGCATCCGCAGCGCCTGGCCAGTGACAAGGCCGAGGCCTTGGCCGCGCTGTCGCGGCAGGTGATGCTGGTGATGGAGCTGCGCCGTTTCGCGCTCGACATCCAGAAGCACATGCTGGAACGCGACGATTACGAGCGACTGCTGTCGGAGTACCAGGACGTGCTGCTGGCCCAGAATGCCGACCTGGCCGAACAGAGCCGCACCGATGCGCTGACCGGCCTGCCCAACCGGCGCGCGATGGCGGCGGCGCTGGAAGAGGCCGTGGCAGTGAACGGCGCGCAGCCCGCTGCAGCCTGTGTCGCGCTGCTGGACATCGACCACTTCAAGCACATCAACGACTTCCAGGGCCACGCCACCGGCGACCGGGTGCTGGCCGAGCTGGGCACGCTGCTGCGCTCGCACTTCGCCGGTCGCGGCATGGCGGCACGCTACGGTGGCGAGGAGTTTGTCGCGGTGATGCCCGCCACCGACCTGCGCGCGGCCGAACGGCAATGCGAGTTCCTTCGCCTGGCGGTAGCCGAGCTGCCGCTCGGTTTCCCGGTGACCATCAGCATCGGCGTTGCCCAGCACCAGTCCGGCGAAAGCGTGGACCAGATGCTGGCACGCGCGGACAAGGCGCTGTACCGCGCCAAGGGCAACGGCCGCAACCGCGTGGAGCTGGCGGGCTGAAACACCGGCGACTCGCGCGCTGAACGCATGCGATGCGTGGTGATTCGATCCCGTTCCAGTAGATCCACGCCATGCGTGGATGCTCTCCCCGATTCACATCGCGTCGCAGCCCCTGCGATCAGGACCGGCCAGCATGGCGGCCCTGTTTCCACGGACCTCGAGCATGCTGCAGACCCTGGCCATCGCGCACTATCGCTCGCTGCATGGGCTGGTGCTGCCGCTGCAGCAGTTGAATGTGGTCACCGGCGACAACGGTAGCGGCAAATCCAGCCTGTACCGCGCGCTGCGCCTGCTGGCGGAAACCGCACAGGGCGGCGTTGCGGCGGTGCTGGCCCGTGAGGGCGGGCTCGGTTCGGCGCTATGGGCCGGCCCCGAAACCCTTGATCGCCGGGTGATGGCCGGCGAGATTCCGCTGCAGGGCGGCCCGCGGCAGGCTTCCGTGGGCCTGAAACTGGGATTTGCCACCGACGAGTTCGGCTACGCCATCGATCTGGGCTACCCGCCGCCCAGTCGTTCGGCGTTCGCACTGGACCCGCAGATCAAGGCCGAGGCGATCTGGGCCGGGCCGTTCCTGCGCAGCGCCAACCTGCTGGTCGATCGCCGCGGGGCGATGGTGCGGCAACGCCATGCGCGCGGCTGGGATCGGGTCGATGACCGCTTGTCGCTGTTCGACAGCCTGTTCACCCAGGTCGGTGATCCGCAGCGCATGCCGGAAACCATCGCCCTGCGTGAGTACATCCGTCGCTGGCGCTTCTATGATCACTTCCGCAGCGATGCCGATGCGCCGGCGCGACAACCGGCGATGGCCACGCGCACGCCGGTACTGCACCACGACGGCCGCGATCTGGCCGCGGCCTGGGTCACCATCCTTGAGATCGGAGATCCGGTCGGGTTGGCACGCAGCGTTGAGGATGCCTTCCCCGGTGCCTCGGTGGGCTTCGAGGCGCTGGACGGTCGGCTGGCCCTGCGCTTCCACCAGCCCGGCCTGCTGCGGCCATTGTCGATGGCGGAGCTGTCCGATGGCACCCTGCGCTTCCTGCTGCTGGCCGCCGCCCTGCACACGCCACGGCCGCCGCCGCTGCTGGTGCTGAACGAGCCGGAGACCAGCCTGCATCCCGACCTGCTGCCGGCGCTGGCACGGCTGATCATTGCCGCCAGCGCGCGCAGCCAGGTATGGGTGGTATCACACGCCAGCCGCCTGATCGCGGCGCTGGAACAGGCGCCGGGGTGCCATTCGCTGCATCTGCACAAGGAACACGGCCGCACGCTGCTGAGCGGGCAGGGCCTTCTGGATGTTCCGGCATGGCACTGGCCGCAGCGGTGATACGGCGATCGATGCCCCGCGTGAATGCGTTCAATCAGCGATGTTGCGTGCTTCGGCCGTACCGAGAATCTCCGGGTGCTGCACCGGCTTGCGTCGATTCAGCAGCGGGTGCAGGAACACCGCGCCGACGATGATCGCCACGCCCAGGTAGAACCACGGGGTGACCTCGTGCTGCTCGCGCAGCAGCACCACCGCCAGCAGCACGGCATAGACCGGTTCCAGGTTGGTCACCAGCTGTACCGTGTAGGCGCTCAGGTGGCGCAGCGCGACCAGCGCCAGCGCGAACGGCAGCAGCGTGCAGAAGCCGGCCAGCACCAGCAGCAGGATGCCGTCGTGCAGGTCCGGGACGATCCACAGCGGGCTGGCCAGTGCCGGCAGCAGGTACGGCATCAGCGGTGCCAGCAGGGTCAGGGTGAGGGTGCCCGCACCCAGCTCCAGCGCGGTGACTGTCAGCGGATCGGCATGGCTGACCATGCGTTTGTTGAGCGAGCCGAACACCGCCACCAGCAGTGCCGAAAGTGCGCCGATCAACACACCCAGGCGCATGCCATCGGGTACGCCACCGACCACCAGCGCCACGCCGGGCAGCACGGCCAGGCCGAACGCCAGTTCGCGCAGCTGGAACGGCCGCTTGGCCACCCACGGTTCGATGATCGAGGTGAACACCGGTGCCAGCGCGATGCAGGTGGCGGCCACCGACGCATTGGCCAGTTTCACCGCGCCATAGAAGGTCAGCCAGTGCAGGGCGACCAGCGCACCGATGCCGGCGTAACCGGCCACCAGTCGCAAGGGCAGGGTGCGCAACCCGCGCCAGACCCGCGGCAGCAGGGCCAGCATCGCCGTCACCAGCAGCATGCGCCACCACACCAAAGGCAGCGCGGGCAGGGTGATCAGCTTGCCGAGGATGGCGGTGACGCCCCACAGCAGGACACAGAAATGGATCTGCCAGAGTGCTTTGCGGGTGTCGGGTGTGCTCATCCGCCTATTGTGAGGCAAGGCGATGGCCGTAGTGCTATTCGTCCACGCGATTGCCGTTGGCGTCGACCCGCCGCTGCAACGCCATCGCCGCCGCCGGATTGCGTGCCTTGCCCGCGCCGATGCACAGCAGGTAGACCTCGCGAGGCCTGGCCGGGGGCGGTTCGGCCAGGCAGGGCAGGTCGTCCACGGGCGCGCCTTGTGACCAGCGTCGTGCGCGGTCGGCCCAGCGTTGCTGCACCGGCGCTGGCAGGCCCTCCTTCAAGCGGGCCTGGCTGCGCTTGATTCGCGCATAGACGAAACCGGCACTGATGTCGCCGTGCAGTGGTGCCTCGTCGCTGTCCTCGATCACCAGGGCCACCTCATGACGGCGGGCGGCGGCAACCAGCGCCGGACCGTGCACCGCTGCATTGCGCACTTCCAGCGCGTGCTGCAGCGGCACGCCATCCAGCTGCTTCGGCAGCTGAGCCATCAGCGCGTCCAGTGCATCGGCATCGGCCGGATGGCGTGGATCGAACTGCCACAGCAACGGACCGAGCCGGTCGCCAAGCGCGAGCGCCGCCTGCAGGAATGGGGCGGCGGCCTCCACCGTGCTGGACAGGTCGCGGCGCTGCACCAGGTAGCGTGGCGCCTTCATCGAGAATCGGAAGCCCTCCGGCGTCTGCGCCGCCCATTGCGCGCATTGGGTCGGTGTAGGTGTGCGGTAGAAGGTGCCGTTGATCTCGATGCAGCGCAACGCACGGCTGGCATGCGCAAGTTCTTCGCGCTGCGCAAGCCCCGCCGGATAGAACATGCCGCCGCGCCATTCGGGGAACACCCAGCCACCGATGCCACAGCGGATGGCCGCCTGCCGGGAAGCGGCCGTCACTGGCCGTGGTCCGCGCGCCACGGGTCGTAGCTGCCGAACCACCACAGGTAGCCTTCCGGGTCGGCGCAGGCGTAGCCGCGACCACCGTAGTCCTGGTCGGCGATGTCGATGACGATGCGTGCTCCGGCGGCCTTGGCGCGGGCGTAGTGCGCATCGGCATCGGTGACGATCACGCATGCGCTCTGGGTCTGGCGGCCACCGACCTCGTCAGGCATGGCGGTGTGCTCGGTCCACGCACTCTGGTTGCTGGCCGAACCGAGCATGATCATGCCGTGGCCGAAGGTCAGCTGCGCATGGAACACGGTCTCGCCATCGGCGTAGACGGCCTGGGCGTGGAAGCCGAAGGCACGCTGCAGCCAGTCGATGGCGGCCAGCGCGTCGCGGTAGCGCAGGCACGGAATGATGGTGGAGCCGTTGCCCGGCTGGCTGTTCTCGCCCATGACACCCCTCCTATGGCACAGGGCAGCGTGCGCCGGCGACCGTTACCATTCCGCGAAACCCCGGTGACGGCCTGCACATGGCCGCGACCCCTGTTCGGAGATGGTGCTGGATGAAAACCTGGATTGGAGGCGCCGTGCTGCTGGCCTGCACGACCATGGCGAGCGCGTCGACCCCGACGCCGCTGCAGGATCTGGATGCGACGGTCGAGCGCGTGCGCGCGCAGTTCGACGTGCCCGGCATTGCCGTGGCCGTGGTCAAGGATGGCCAGGTGGTGCTGGAACGCGGCTGGGGCGTGCGCGAGCAGGGCAGGCCGGAGCCGGTGCAGGCCGACACGCTGTTTGCCATTGCGTCCAACACCAAGGCGTTCACTGCCACTTCGCTGAACCTGCTGGCCGAAGACGGCAAGCTGAAGATGGACGACAAGGTGATCGACCACCTGCCGTCGTTCCGCATGTCCGACCCGTTCGTGACCGGGCAGATGACGATCCGCGACCTGCTCTCGCACCGCAGTGGCCTGAGCCTGGGCGCCGGTGACCTGCTGTTCTGGCCGACCACCTCCTACAGCAACGCCGAAGTGGTGCAGCGGCTGGGCCAGGTCCCGCTGAAGGGCGGTTTCCGCGAGAGCTATGCCTACGACAACATCCTGTACGCGGTGGCCCAGCAGGTGATCGAGCACGTCTCGGGCATGAGCTACCAGCAGTTCCTGCAGACCCGCATTTTCGACAAGGTGGGCATGGCCGGCACGCGCTACAACGCCGATCACCTGAAGCCGGGCGACACGGTGGCCGTCGGCCACGCCAAGTACGATTTCAAGGACCTGCGCACCGTTGCGCCGCTGACCTGGTCGAACAATGCCGGCGCCGGTGGCATCTATTCCAGCGCGCACGACATGGCACGCTGGATGCAGGTGCAGCTGGCCGAAGGCAAGCTGGCCGATGGCACGCCGCTGTTCACCGAGAAGAGCCAGCAGCAGATGTGGCGGATGATCACGCCGCAGTCGATCCCGGCGCCAAGCGTGCCGGAGCTGGCCCCGGCGCGGGCCAACTTTGCCGGCTACGGCGAAGGCTGGAGCCTGAGTGATTACCGCGGCCAGAAGCTGGTCTGGCATACCGGTGGCTGGCCGGGCATGGTCTCGCGGCTGACCCTGGTGCCGGGCGAGAAGCTGGGCGTGGTGGTGCTGACCAACCAGGAAGTGGGCGCGGCGTTCAACGCGATCACCCTGAGCGTGCTCGATGCCTACCTGGGCGGGGAGAAGCACGACTGGGTCGATGCCTACGCCAAGGCCGTGGCCAAGGGCCAGGGCAAGGCGGATGAAGCCTGGGCCAAGCACCAGGCTGCACGGGACAAGCGCAGCACGCCGTCGCTGGCGCTGGCCGGCTACACCGGGACGTTCCGCGACCGCTGGTATGGCGACATGCAGATCAGTGCCGAGGGCAAGGGCCTGCGCCTGCGCTTCATGAAGACCGCGCAGCTGAGCGGTCGCCTGGAGCACTGGCAGCACGACACCTTCATCGTGCGCTGGGAGGATCGCTCGCTCAACGCCGACGCGTTCGTGAACTTCACCCTGGACCCGGACGGCAAGGTACGCGACGTGCGCATGCAGCCGATCTCCGACCTGACTGATTTCAGCTTCGATTTCCAGGACCTGCTGTTCACCCCGGTGGCCCGGTAGAGGCCAACCTTGGTTGGCCTGCGGTAGGGCGCCCGCCAAGGCGGGCGACGACCGGAGTGATCAGGCGATCGTCGGCTGGCGTACACATCCATCGTGGGATACTCCGCCGCTTGCAAGAGGCGAGGGAATGCAATGTTCCGTTGGTTTGAATCCCTGATTCCGGTGTTCCCGCCCGCGGATGGGCGGATGCCACCGCGCAAGGTGCTGCCGTTCTACCTGCACTACCTGCGCCCGGTGTGGCCGGTGCTGCTGGCCACGCTCATTGCCGGCCTGCTGCTGGCGCTGGTGGAAGTGGCCATGTTCGATTACCTGGGCCGCATCGTCGACATGGTCGCCGAGCAGCCGGGTGCCGATTTCTTCACGCGCCACGCCAATGAACTGGGCTGGATGCTGTTCATCACGGTCATCGCGCGACCGATCCTGGTCGGCCTGCACAACCTGCTGGTCAACCAGGCCATCGTGCCGGGCCTGAGCAACCGTTCGCGCTGGTTGATGCACAACTACGTGGTGCGGCAGAGCCTGAGCTTCTTCCAGAATGACTTTGCCGGCAGCGTCGCCAACCGGGTGATGCAGACCGGCACCTCGCTGCGCGAGTCGGCGGTGCAGATGGTCGATTCGCTCTGGTACATCGTGGTCTACACCGGCACCGCGCTGTACCTGTTCGCGCAGGCCGACTGGCGGCTGATGGTGCCGTTGATCCTGTGGCTGCTGGCCTATGCGGTGATCCTGGCCTATTTCGTGCCGCGCGCGAAGGAACGGGCCTGGATCGCCTCCGAGGCGCGTTCCAAGGCGATGGGCCGCATCGTCGATGGCTACACCAACATCCCCACGCTGAAGCTGTTCGCCCATGGCGGGCGCGAGCAGGCCTATGTGGCCGAGTCGATCCAGGAACTGGCGGTCAAGCACCGCGCGCAGACCCGCATCACCACCGGCATGGACCTGACCATCGCCATCATCAACGGCTTCCTGATTGCCGGTACCTGCGGGCTGGCGCTGTGGCTGTGGAACGGCGGCCACATCACGGTCGGCGCGATCACCCTGGCCACCGGCCTGGTGATCCGCATCCACAACATGTCCGGCTGGATCATGTGGACCATCAACGGCATCTTCGAGGACATCGGCACGGTGCAGGATGGCATCACCACCATCGCCCAGCCGCTGACCGTGCAGGACCGCGAGGATGCGGTGCCGCTGCAGGTGACCCGTGGCGGCGTGCATTTCCAGGACATCCACTTCCACTATGGCAAGAAGGGCGGCGTGATCGCCGGCCTGGACCTGGTGGTGAAGCCGGGCGAGAAGATCGGCCTGGTCGGCCCGTCCGGCGCCGGCAAATCGACCCTGGTCAACGTGCTGCTGCGCCTGTACGACCTGGAAAGCGGCCGCATCCTGATCGACGACCAGGACATCGCCCATGTCACACAGGAAAGCCTGCGCCAGCAGATCGGCGTGGTCACCCAGGACACCTCGCTGCTGCATCGCTCGATCCGCGACAACCTGCTGTACGGACGCCCGGATGCGACCGAGGAACAGCTGCGTGCTGCCGTGGCCAAGGCACGTGCCGAGGCCTTCATCGATACGCTGGTGGACGGGCAGGGCCGTCGTGGCTATGACGCCCACGTCGGCGAGCGTGGCGTGAAGCTGTCCGGTGGCCAGCGCCAGCGCATCGCCATTGCCCGCGTGCTGCTGAAGGACGCACCGATCCTGGTGCTGGACGAGGCGACCTCGGCGCTGGATTCGGAAGTGGAAGCGGCGATCCAGGACAGCCTGGACGAGCTGATGGGCGGCAAGACGGTGATCGCGATCGCGCACCGGCTGTCGACCATCGCGCGCATGGACCGGCTGGTGGTGATGGACCAGGGCCGCATCGTCGAGACCGGTACCCATGCCGAACTGATTGCGGCCGGCGGCCTGTATGCGCGGTTGTGGGCGCGGCAGACCGGTGGTTTCGTGGCGGCCGATCAGTGATTGCCCTGCTGCTGGCACTCAGCCTGGCAACTCCGGCCGCGACTGCGGCGACAGCGCCGGTGGAAGGCGACCAGCTCGAGCAGGTCGTCCTGCTCAGCCGCCACAACCTGCGCGCGCCGGTGGTGGCCTCCGGCGCTCTTGCCAACGCGACAGCGGAAACCTGGCCGCGCTGGGACGTCGCTGCGGGTGAGCTGACCACCAAGGGCGGCGTGCTGGAGGTCTACATGGGCCGCTACATGGGCCAGTGGCTGCGGCAGGCACAGCTGTTGCCGGTGTCGGATTGTCCGCAGCCGGCCGACTTCCACGCCCATGCCAACAGCCTGCAGCGCACCCAGGCCACCGCGCAGTTCTTCGTGGCCGGTGCCTTCCCGGGCTGTCATGTCACGGTCGAGCAGCGGATGCCGCTGGGCACCATGGACCCGCTGTTCAATCCGGTGATCCACCGCGATGACGCGGCCTTCCGCGAACGCGCGCAGTTGGCGATGCAGCAGGCGTTGGCACGTTCGCAGCTGGCACCGGCACTGTCCGTGGTGGAGGCGATCACCCGCTATCCGCAGTCGGCGGCGTGCGAGGGTAATGGTGACTGCCGTCTGACCCTGGCCGGCACCCGCTTCAGCGCAGACGCGGGCAAAGAGCCGCGCGTCTTTGGATCCCTGGCCCTGGCCAGCGGGCTGGTCGATGCCCTGCTGATGGAGCACTACCAGGGAAGTGGCATTCCGCGCGAAGGCTGGGGCCGGTTGAACACGGAGGCGCAATGGCAGGCGCTGGCGCAGATCCGCAACGGCTACCAGGACATCCTGTTCGGACCACCCGAGGTGGCGCGGGATGTGGCCGGGCCGCTGCTGGAACGCGTGGGTGCGTTGTTGGAGGATCCGGCCTCGCCGAAGGTGAACCTGCTGGTCGGCCACGATTCCAACATCGGTTCCGTATTGGCGGCGCTGGGCATCACCGACTACACGCTGCCAGGCCAGTACGAGAAGACACCGATCGGTGGCCTGCTGCAGTTCGAGCGCTGGCGTGACCGCCACAGCGGGGCGGAGCGTATCCGCCTGGCCTACGTCTACCCGACCAGCGCGCAGCTGCGTGATGCGCAGCCGCTGACCGAGGCGCAGCCGCCGGGCCGCGTCGCGCTGCGTGTGCCGGGGTGCGCGGCACAGGGCTGCACCGTCGCAGAATTCCAGCGTCTGCTGCATCCGGCAGCCCGCTGAGCCACGCCGCTAACGCAGCGGCGCGCGCACGATGCCGTGTGTGGCCATCAGGGTAAGATCGCCTCCCAGCCGCGGCGAGTGAAATGGCCCGCGTGCATGTGCCGCGTCGAACAGGCCACCATCGGGTGAGCGCAAGCGGTAGAACTCGACCCAGCCGCTGGCCTGCAGCGGCAGCTGTGCAACGCCGGTCTGTTCGTTGAACCACGCAGGGTCCTTGCTGCCTTCAATGACGCGGCGGGCAAGGCGGTCGATGGCGTGATTCCGGCTGGCGTACCAGTCCTGGCCGCGCAGCCGCGCCAGTTCGGCCATCATCACCAGTGGCGCCAGCGCGTAATCGTGGTAGTGCAGGGCGCGCTGCCCGCGCGCCATTTCCAGCGGCAGGCTGCCGTCGTCCTGGATGTCATCGATGCCCTTCTGGAAGGCGGCGTGGCCGGCCCGCCACAGGGCCTCGTCATCGGTGGCCAGACCAGTGGCCAGCACGCCCAGGCCGCCCCAGTAGTAGTGGTTGTTGCGGCGCCGTTTCGGATTGTCCCAGTACGCCAGGTTGGCACGCGCCAGCTGTTGCAGCCACGGATCGATGCGCGCGCGCTGCTGCGGGTCGGCCTGGTCACGCACCTTCAGGTAGGCCATGGCCACCGCATCAAGCATCCACTGCCGCATGTAGAACGACTGATCGTTGTTGACCCGGATCATCTGCCCGAGCATCGCGCCGTCCTTCGCCCATGCGCCCAGCCAGGCGAGCGTGCACTGCGCCGCGGCGGGATCACCGTCGCGCAGGTAGTCGTCGCTCATGCGCGCCACGTCGGCGGCATAGCGGTCCAACGGCGCGGTGGCATCGTGATTCTGCTGGTGCAGTGCCGGGTCGATCACCGAACCGGCCTTGTCGGTGTAGTAGCCCAGGGCGCGGATGTCGGGGTGTCCGATCGGTGGGGAAGGGCAGGCGGCGTGGACGACGCCGGCCGTCAGGGCAGCAGAGAGCAGGCCGAGACGAAGCAACGGGAGCGACATGGAAACCAATGGGATGGGGAACCCGGCGAACGATGCGCCTGGCCATGTTGCCCTCATGTGATGCGGGCATGGCGTGGCGATCCTGCACAAACAGAACGGCCCGGGTCTCCCCGGGCCGCGCTTGTTCACTTCACACCGGCGCGATCACTCGATCGGCTGGTCCAGCATCAGCTGGCGGGCGAAGCGCACCGGCGGTGCGCCGTAGGACAGCACCTGGTCGTGGTACGCCTTCAGGTTGAACTTGTCGCCCAGCTTTTCCTGCACCGCTTTGCGGGTGTCGAAGTGTTCCTGCGCACCGACGAAGTAGGTCGGCAGCTGCGCCGAGGTCAGCTGTGCACGCACCCACTTGCCGGCCGCCTCGCTTTCCTGCTGGAACGCGTCGTGGGTCATCAGGTGCATCGCCTTTTCGCGATCCCAGTTGTCCACGTGCACGCCCTGGTCGAGGATCGCGTTGGAGATCGTGCGCAGGTAGAACTTCAGCTGCACCAGGTGGAACAGCGGGTCGTTGTTGAGGTAACCCTGCTCCTGCATCATGCGCTCGGTGTAGACCGCCCAGCCTTCGGCGAACAGGCCCGAACGCAGCACCGCACGCAGGGTGGAGGGGAACTTGGCCGAGTGCCAGCCCTCCAGGTAGTGGCCCGGGGTGCCTTCGTGGATGCTCAGCAGGTGGATCATGCGCGAGTTGTACTCACGCAGGAACGAGTCGACCTGCTTGTCGTTCCAGTCGTCCGGAATCGGCGACACGGCGTAGAAGGTCTTCAGGTTCTTGTCCAGCGGGCCCGGCGAATCGCAGTAGGCCACGGCTACGCCACGCTGGAATTCCGGCATCAGGATGATGTCCACCGGCGCGTCGGGCAGGGTCACCAGGTCGTGCTCGCGCACGAACGCGGTGGACTGCTCCAGCGCGGCCTTGGCATCGTCGACCACCTTGTCGCGTGCCGGCTTGTCGGCGTAGGCCAGCTCCAGCGCGGCTTCGATCGCCTTCTGCTGCTGCTCGTCGGTCGGCTGGGCCGGCATCTCCGGCGCGCCCGGCTTGTCTTTCAGCACGGTCTGCGCGATGCCATACATGTCTTCGCGCACGCGCTTGAGTTCGGCGCGCGCACGCTCACCGATCTCCTGGCGCGACAGCGACGAACTCAGCGCGAACTTCAGCTTCTGGTCGTACTTTTCCGCACCGATGCGGAAGTCGCCCTTGGCGTTCGGCACCAGGGTCTTGTCCAGCCAGGTCTGCTGCTCGTCCACCGCCTTCTTCAGGCCGTCGATGGCGGCCTGCAGGCGCTGCTGGTCGGCCTGCGGCAGTTCACCGATGTGCGGGGTGATGAAGGTATCGACGATGCTGAGGATGCCCTTGTTCTGCTTGGCCACCGTCTCGGCATGGATCTTCGGCACGCGGGCCGGGTCCAGGTTCTCGCGGGCCTGGGCGAAGATCGCCGGCAGCTTTTCCATGCGTGCGGTAGCCGACTTCAGGCGTTCCGGCAGTGGCGCGAATTCGCGAGCCATCAGGCCATAGATCGCGCTGCCGGCAATGCCGTTGTACAGCTGCGGGTCCCACTTGCCGGACTGCAGTACTTCGGCGTTCCAGATTTCCGACTGCAGCTGGTTGCGCAGGATCGCCGCGTCCACCTGGTTCTCGCGGCCCAGCTTGGCCACCTCGATCTTGTCCAGCTCGCCCAGCAGCGCCTTGTAGGCGGCCACGGTCTTCTGCTGGCCGGCGGCGCTCAGGTCGTCCAGCTCGCTGTCGTAGCGGTGGTCGCCGATCTGGGTGGCGCTGACCGGCGACAGCTGCATCCAGGTGTCCAGGGCGCGCTTGGACAGATCGGCGAAGGCGGCATCGACGGCGGCGTCACCGGCCTGCTGGCTGGCGGCCGGGGTGGAACCGGTGGTCGGGGCGTCGGCCGGCTGGCAACCGGCCAGGGCGGCGACCAGGGCGAGGGCAAGGAGATGCGGGCGCATCGGCGTTCCTGTACAGGGTCAAACCGCGAGCATAGGCCGCTGAGGCTGCTTTGTCCCCCTGCCATAGGATTACCATGGGCGCCGACAAGGACTCTCCAGCGGAGCGCAGGACATGGAATACCAGGGAAGCTGCCATTGCGGCAGGATCGCATTCACCGTACAGGCCGAAACGCCGATCAGCGATGTCATCGACTGCAACTGCTCGATGTGCCGGCGCCGCGGCGGCCTGCTGTGGTTCGCTCCGCGTGAGGCGTTCCAGCTGACCACCGCCCCGGCCGACGTGGCCACCTACCACTTCAACAAGGCGCACATCGACCACCATCATTGCCGCGAATGCGGCATCGCGCCCTACAGCGAAGCGGTGGATCCGCGTACCGGCGCGCCGATGGTGGCGGTGAACGTGCGCTGCGTGCCGCAGGTGGACCTGGCCACGCTGGCGGTGATGTCCTACGACGGAGCTGCGCTTTGAGGCGGCTGCATGCGTGGACGCGGGCCGCGGCGATGCCGGTGCTGCTGCTGGCGCTGGCTGCCTGCGCCCAGAGTGGCCAGCGGGCGGCGGAAGCAGGCGCCAGTGCGGCCGACGCCGCCGTTGCTTCGCCGGAAGGTGCGTTCCTTGCCTACGAGCATGACGTGCAGGTACAGCTGGATGCGGCGCAGATCGCGCCCCGCATCCGGCAGATCGCCCAGGCCTGCCAGAGCGCGACGTTCGGCGACTGTGCGGTGCTGCAGGTCGACCAGCGCAGTGGCGAGCAGCCCAGTGGTGAGGTCAAGGTGCGTATCGCGCCCAAGGGGACCGAGCCGTTGATCGCCATGGCCGGCGAGGGCGGCACGCTGCAGTCGCGCAGTACGCGCGCCGAGGACCTCGCGCAGCAGGTGGCCGACACCGCACTGACCAGGGCGCGGCTGGAGAAGGAGCATGCGCGGCTGCTGTCCTACCAGGACCGCAAGGATCTGAAGGTCGAGGACCTGATGGCGATCACCACGCGCCTGTCGGAGATCGAGGCCGGCGTCGAGCAGGCCAACAAGGATGCCGCACAGCAGCGCCGGCGCATCGATACCCAGCTGGTGACGATCCATTTCGACACCACCTCCGGCCAGCGCAGCCGCAGCGAGATCGGTGACGCACTGCGTGAATCGGGCAGCATCCTCAACACCAGCGTTGCGTTCCTGATCCGTGCCGCCGCCGCGTTGCTGCCGGTGGGCGTGCTGGCATTGATCGCCGCCTGGGGCGTGCGCGCGTGGTTGCGCCGTCGTCGTCGCCGCAAGCTGCCGCCCACTCCCTGATCCGTCCGTGGTGTGCCGGCCCTTGGCCCGCACT
>NZ_JASJSU010000033.1:0-17682 GCF_030237045.1 Stenotrophomonas maltophilia group sp. Smal17 | reverse complement strand
GGGCCCCCCACTGCCCGGGTCAGCCTTCGTCGGTTTCGTATTCGACGAACACGTCCAGCTCGAGTGCCAGTTCCTGCACCGCATCGCGCACCTTCTGCGCGGTGCTTTCATTGCCGACTTCCACTTCCAGTTCGTGGATGCCCGGGCCGATGTCATCGGACAGCCCGGCCGAACTCGAATCGTCGTCGTCCATGTGGGGCATCAGGTCGTCGGTTTCCTCGACGTGTTCGATGCCCTCCAGGCCGAGCAGCAGGTCGCTGATGGCGCGGGCGTCGTCTTCGGTTCCGGTGATGCGCAGTCGCAGCATGGCCATGGCATGGGTACGTTGTGGGGTTCGACAGCAGCCTAGCCAGCGCGAAGCAAAGAGCGGGTGAGGGCGCAGTCAGGCGTGCGTGGGTGGGCGTCCCAGCAGGCTGTCCGGCAAGGCGGGAATCGGCGTGCGTTCGTCCTGCGCCTGCTCCAGCAACCAGTCGATGAACAGGCGCGCGGCCTGGCTTGGCGGTTGCCCTTCCGCGTGCACCACGTGATACGCGTAGCGCGCCTTCAGCGCCGGTCCGGGCAGGCGCACCACCTCGTAGCGCTGCAGGTAGGGCTGGGCGATGTGGGTGCGCGCCAGCACCGCGCCCATGCCGTACACCGCGGCGCGCATCGCATCGGTACTGTCGGCGAAGGTATGCATCGGCGGCAGCGGCGAGGGCGGGCGCACGCCGGCATGGCGGAACCAGTCGCGCCAACCCTGCGGCGACAGATCGGTCAGCAGCGGCAGGCCGGCGATGCGTGCCGGATCGGCCAGGGATTCAACGCCGGCCAGCGCCGGTGATGCCACCGGGAACAGGTAGTCGTCCATCAGGTGCTGCGCGCGCAGGCCGGGCCACTGGCCCAGCCCATAACGGATGCCGACTTCCGGGCCGTTGTCGTCGTAGCGATCCAGCCCGCTGCCGGTATGCAGCTCGATGCGGATGTGCGGGTGGGCCTGGGTGAAGCGCGGCAGCCGGGGCAGCAGCCAGCAGTACGACAACGAGCGCAGCGTGGTGATCCGCAGCGGCACGCTGTCCGCAGCGGGATGCAGGTGGTGGGCGACGGCGGCAACATCGGTGAAGGCGGCGCTGGCGGCATCGGCCAACTGGCGACCCTCGGCGGTCAGCCGGACTCCGCGCGCATGGCGCAGGAACAGGCGCGTCTCCAGCACTTCCTCCAGGCGGCGCACATGATGGCTGACCGCGCTGGCGGTCAGGTGCAGTTCCTGCGCGGCCTGGGCGAAGTTCTGGTGGCGTGCGGCGACCGCGAACACGGCCAGCGCGGGGAGCAGGGAGGGGCGTAGCTGCATGTCGAGCCTCAAGCCAGATTTGTGGCTGGCAGCGATACTACGCGCTTGTGCGGCAAGCGTCCCGGCCCGATCCTGTATGCCTTGACGAGGATTCGATGATGGACGGAGGCAGGGTATGAATGCGGTGCCACAGGCGGCTGAGCGCGACTGGCGCACGCCGCTGGAATTGACCCTGCTGGGTGCCATCTGGGGTTGCTCGTTCCTGTTCATGCGGGTGGCGGTGCCGTCGTTCGGCCCGTTCGCCCTGGTCGAGGTGCGGCTGGTACTGGGCGCGCTGGTGCTGCTGCCGTTCCTGTGGCGTGCCCGCGCGCAGTTTCCGCCGCGGCGCTGGCTGTGGCTGGCCCCGATCGGCCTGATCAACTCGGCGCTGCCGTTCGTGCTGTTCGCTTTTGCCGCCGAACAGGCACCGGCCGCGATCGGTGCGATCTGCAATGCGATGACGGTGCTGTTCGCCGCGCTGATCGCCTTCCTGTTCTTCGGCGAGAAGATCGGCATGCGCCGTGCTGGCGCGCTGCTGGTCGGTTTTGCCGGCGTCGTGGTGCTGGCCACGGCCAAGGTGTCGGGCCTGAGCATCGGCACCGCGGTGATCGCCGGCGCTGCGGCGTCGCTGCTGTACGGGTTGGGCGTAAACCTGGTGAAGCGGCACATGACCGGCCTGCCGTCGGCGGCCGCTGCTGCGGCGACGTTGTCGTGCGCTTCGCTGTGGATGCTGCCAATGGCGGTGAGCCACTGGCCACAGGCGGCGATTCCGCTCAAGGCGTGGGGTGCGGCGATTGCCCTGGGCGTGGCCTGCACCGGCCTGGCGTTCCTGATGTTCTACCGCCTGATCGGTCGCATCGGCCCGTCGCGCGCATCGACGGTGACCTACCTGATTCCGCTGTTCGGCGCGGCGTTCGCGTGGTTGTTCCTGGGGGAGGCGGTGACGGTGCAGATGTTGATTGCCGGTGGCCTGATTCTCGGCAGCGTGGCCGTCAGCCAGAAGGGCTGAGGCGTTGGCGTTTTGCGCGTGGCACGTGCTGAAGGTGCTTCATCGTTCATGGGCGTCACTTTTCTTTTCGCGCGAAAAGAAAAGTAACCAAAAGAAACGCGCCGCCAGCCGCGAGCCGGTGCTGCGCACCGGTACCCTGCGCTCCTCGGCCCGTCGAGGGACGGCGCGGGAACTCGCTGCGCTCAGACACCCGCGCCTCTTCGCCCTCGCCGGACCTGCGGTGCTCGGCTCGCTCAAGGCGGACCCAACGTCCAAAGCGACCGCATCATTCGCCGTGCATGGTCCGGCACTGTCGCTGCTCGCACTCGCGGCTGTGGCCTTTGATCTGGGTCCGCCTTGAGCGAGCCGAGCATCGCAGGGGAATCAGGGGCGAAGAGGTGCCGATGTCTGAGCGCAGCGAGTTCGGCACCGTCCCCTGATTCACCGAGAAGCGCAGGGTACCGACGTGCGAAGCACGGCGGCTCGCGGTGTGGCGGCGCGTTTCTTTTGGTTACTTTTCTTTTCGCGCGAAAAGAAAAGTGACGCCCATGAACGATGAAGCGCCTTCAGCACGCGCCACGCGCAGAACCTGCGACGGCGTTACTTCACCGGCACCGGAATATTGCAAAGATCGATATGCCCCGCCGGGCGCTTGTAGAAATCATCCACGCGATTGCGTCGCGCCTCCACCGTTTCGGCGAAGGTCTTCGAATCGGTACGCAGCACCTGTATCGGCGTGCGCTCGGCCACCGGCACGTCACTGGCACGGCGGATCGACACGATCGGCGTACGCAGCTTCGGGTCGGTGTAGAAACCCATCGGTGCCGGTCCGCGCGGGGTCGCGCTGAGCAGCTCCATGCCCTTCAGCACGCGGCCGACCAGGGTGATGTTGCGGTCCAGCTGGCGCGGCGACTGCCCGGTCACCACGTACAGTTCGGCGCCGATGCTGCTGTCTTCCTCGTTGCTGCGGCCGGCGCCGAGCATGCCGTAGCAATGCGCCAGCCAGGCCTTGCCGGCCTGCGGATCCTGGCCGACCGGGAAGCCGTCAACGAAGCCGGTCTGCGCCGCCCAGCCATCGCGGTCCGGCAACACACTCACCTTCAGGCCGGCGCTGGCGCGTTCGAATTCGGCCGGCAGCTTGCGTGCGGCGCTGCCGAACGGCTTGGCCTTGGCCGCGTCATCGGCGTCGGCATCGCCGAACTGCACCACGAAGTTGTCCTGCGAACGGTAGATGCTGGTGCCGTCCCAGAAGTGCTCGTGGGCGAAGGTCTGGATGTTGGCGACATGGCGCGGGGCGAACTGCGGCGCCAGTTCGATGATCACCCGGCCAGCCGGCAGATCCATGTAGAGCAGGTTGGCCGGGTCCGGCGTGCGCCAGTCGCTGGCCGCCGACGCGTCGAGGATCTGCTGCGGGCTGCGGTAGGGCGTGGCCGCGCTGGCCAGGGTGGGCAGCAGGCAGGCCAGGGCGAGGGCGGTCAGGGCAAGGCGACGACGGTGCGGCATGGGAACCCCGGAACATGAACGAGGCTTCGATTCTGCGCGAGCGTCCCGGCCACGCCAACCGGCACGATGACTAACGACACATTCGCTATACCGAACTTCGCACTACTGTTGACTTCAACGTAGTGGAGGGCCGGTCATGGTCGAAGACGATGTCCACCTGAAGAAGTTCCAGAAGGAGCTGAGCGCTGGAACCGTGTCGCTGGCCCTGCTGGCGGTGCTCGCCCGGGCCGGGCAGCCGCTGTACGGCTACCTCATTGCCAAGGAGTTGGAGCGGGTGGGCGAGGGCGTGCTGAGCGGCAAGCAGAGCGCGCTGTACCCGGTGCTGCGCAACCTGGAAGGGGCCGGCCTGCTGGAAAGTCATGTCGAGCCGTCCAGCAGCGGGCCGCCGCGGCGCTACTACCGCATCAATGAACGTGGCCGCGAGGTGCTGGCGCAATGGCGCCAGGCCTGGCAGGCCACCCGCGATTCCGTCGATTCCGTGTTGGAGGGGGTACCGCAATGAACGACCCGAGCCTGGCAGGCCGTGCCCTGCCGACCACCATTCCGCAGTACCTGGCGCAGCTGCGCGCGGCGCTGGAAGGCGCTGATCCCGCCATGGTGCAGGACGCCCTGTACGACGCCGAGGAATACCTGCGTTCGGAGCTGGCGGCGCAGCCCGGCCGCAGCGAGGCCGAGGTGATCGCCGACGTCGCCGGCAGCTATGGCGCGCCGGACGAAGTGGCCGAGATCTACCGCGAGACCGAAGTGACGGTGAACCGCGCGCTGCGCACGCCGCGTGCGGATACCTCGCCGGTGCTGCGTGCGGCAGCCGAGGCCAGTGGCGTCGAGCCGGCCGCACCGCCGCCGGCGCCGGTTCAGCGCTCACTGCTGGCGCGCTTCTTCGGCGTGGTGGCGGATCCGCATACCTACGGCGCGCTGTTCTACATGCTGCTGTCGCTGGCCACCGGCATCTTCTTTTTCACCTGGGTGGTGACCGGCCTGTCGCTGTCGCTGGGCCTGCTGATCCTGATCATCGGCATTCCGCTGACCGTGCTGTTCTTCGGCTCGGTGCGCGGGCTGGCATTGCTGGAAGGGCGGCTGGTGGAAGCACTGCTGGGCGAACGCATGCCGCGCCGCCCGCGCTACACCGACCGCAGCCGCACCTGGCTGCAGCGTATCGGCGACATGTTCACCGATGGCCGCACCTGGCTGACCCTGCTGTATTTCGTGCTGATGCTGCCGCTGGGCATCATCTACTTCACCATCGCGGTGACGCTGCTGTCGTTGTCGCTGGGCATGATCTGGGCACCGGTGGCGGCGATCTTCAGCGGCGACATCCCGGGCATCTATGTCGACGGCGTGAATGTGCTGCCGATGGCGGCCTCGCCGCTGGTAGCGATCGTGGTTGCCGCCGTGGGTGCGCTGCTGCTGCTGCTGACCCTGCACCTGGCGCGCGGCATCGGCAAGCTGCACGGGTTGATCGCCAAGAACCTGCTGGTGCGGTTGTAACCGCGAATCCACGCTTTGGCGGGTGCCAACCCCGGTTGGCACGCTCCATCCGCCATCTACATACCTGGCGGGCTCGGCTTCGGTAGGTGCCAACCTTGGTTGGCACACTCCATCAGATGCCAGGGTTTACGGTAGAGCGCCAACCAAGGTTGGCATCTACCAAGTCGTACCGACCAAGGTCGGCACCCACCATGGGCGAGTTACCCCGCCTTGCGCCGCAGCGGGGTGACGTTGCTCTTCTTCTTCGTGGCCTTCGCCGCCGGTGCCTCGGCATGCGCGGCGAAGAAGTCGCGCACCTTCGGGTACACCACTTCGCGCCAGCGGCGGCCGCTGAAGATGCCGTAGTGACCGGCACCTTCGACGATGAAATGCTCGCGGCGGTCTGCACTGATGCCGGTGCACAGTGCCTGCGCCGCTTCGGTCTGGCCGAGGCCGGCGATGTCGTCCAGCTCGCCTTCGATGCTCAGCAGCGCAGTATCGCGGATGGCCGACGGATCGACCTTCTCGCCATTGACCACCCACTCGCCGCGCGGCAGCAGGAAGTCCTGGAACACTACACGGATGGTGTCCAGGTAGTACTTGGCCGGCATGTCCAGCACCGCGTTGTACTCATCGTAGAAACGACGGTGCGCGTCGGCGTCTTCCAGGTCGCCCTTGACCAGGTCGGTGTAGAAATCCCAGTGCGAGCTGAAATGGCGGCTCGGGTTCATCGACAGGAAGCCGGCATGCTGCAGGAAGCCCGGATACACGCGGCGGCCGGCGCCGGGGTAGCTGGGCGGCACGGTGTGGATGACGTTGTTCTCGAACCACGGCAGCGGGTTCTGCGTGGCCAGGTTGTTCACTGCAGTCGGGCTGCAGCGCGCATCGATCGGGCCGCCCATCATCACCAGCGTGCGCGGCGTCGGTTCGCCACGGCTGGCCATCAACGAAACCGCGGCCAGCACCGGCACGGTCGGCTGGCACACGCTCACTACATGCAGGCGCTCAACGCCAAGGTGGCGGATGAATTCCTGGATGTAGGCGATGTAGTCGTCCAGGCCGAACTCGCCTTCGCTGGACGGCACCATGCGCGCATCCACCCAGTCGGTGACGTACACGCGGTGGTCGCGCAGCAGGGTGCGCACGGTATCGCGCAGCAGCGTGGCGTGGTGGCCGGACAGCGGCGCGACCACCAGCACGAACGGCTGGTTGAGCATGGTGTGCAGCTGGTCGGCTTCATTGCTGTGGCGCTTGAAGCGCAGCAGCTTGCAGAACGGCTTGCTCACTTCCTCGTGCACCACGATCGGCACGCGCTCGCCATCGACGTCGATTTCGTTGATGCCCCACTCGGGCTTCTCGTAATCCTTGCCGATGCGATGGAACAACTCGTTGACCGCGGCCAGGCGATCGGCACCCGGCATCTGCGACCACCAGTGGCCCGGGTTGGCGAAGAACTTGGCGTTGGCCTGGGCCTGGTGCACCCAGGGGGCGAGCAGGTTGCGGGTCAGTTCGTGCAGTTGATAGAGCATGACGACCGAATATGTATGGTCATATGTTGCCGCGCAGCATATCCCATCCGGGTGTCCCGCAGGTTAAGTTGGCTGAAAATAATGAATCCGGATTCACATCCGTTCCAGCGCGGCCGCATCGCCTGCCAGTGCGGGGCCGAGCCAGCAGTGCGACCCGACCGGCTGCAGGCCGTGCCGGGCCATCGCGCGGCGGTACCAGCGTGCCGGGCGGGCCTGGAAACCGTCGTGGTCGCCCTCAAATGCGTCCTCGGCGGCGAAGGTCTCCAGGAAGGCCACGCCGCCGGTCAGCTCGGCCACGCCGGCCAGGCCGGCACGCAGCTCGCGGTCGGGCACGTAGTGCATCACGTCCGAGCAGACCAGCAGGTCGACCGGGGCACAGGGCCGCAGCCAGGCGAAATCGCCGAAGCTGGCCAGGTGCAGGTTGCGGGTCCTGCCGTAGCGGCGCACAGCGTACTCGCTGCTGTCGAAGCCGAGGTATTCGACCTTCGGACGCAGCTTCAGCAGCGGCGCACGCCAGGCGCCTTCGCCGCAGCCGATATCCAGCACGCTGCGGATCGGTCGCTCCAGGTAGTACTCGGCACTGGCCACGGCCAACGCGACCTTGCGCGCCAGGCGGGCGCTACCGCCGATGTCGGCGCGGCGGTACCAGCGCTGGAAGTAGGCGGCGTCGTAGGTCTTGTCCATGGGGCGGTGCATGATCGGGGAAAACGGCGCCTATCGTACGGTGTTGCGGCGCGCCATGCGTCGATGTGTCGCGGCGTGCGGGCCTGCAGCGGCTTCGCCACGGCATGCGAGAATGACCGCCCATCTACGCCAGCCGCCGGAGCAAGCGCATGCAGAGCTACTACTGGGTGAAGACCTTCCACATCGTGTTCGTGGTGGCGTGGATGGCGACGGTGTTCTACCTGCCGCGCATCCTGGTCAACCTGGCCGAGACCGCAGGCCAGCCGGCGGTGACCGAGCGCCTGCAGCTGATGGGCCTGCGCCTGTACCGCTTCGGCCATTCGATGTTCGGTCTGGCCTTCCTGCTGGGCCTGGTGCTGTGGCTGGGCTACAAGGTCATCCCGGATTTCCCGACCATGGTGGCGCCGGGCGGCGCCGGCTGGCTGCATGCCAAGCTGGGGCTGGTCGTGGTGCTGCTGGCGTATTTCATCTGGATCGGGCGCCTGCTGAAGGGCGTGGGCAAGGGCCGGGCGCTGCCGTCGTCGCGCGCGCTGCGCTGGATCAACGAGATTCCGCTGCTGGCGTTCATTCCGATCGTGTGGCTGGTGCTGGCCAAGCCGTTCTGAGATCCCGCGTGCTCGAACATGTCACTTTCTTGCTCGTGCAAGAAAGTAACCAAAGAACACGCCGCCGAACGCGAGCCGGTGCTGCGCACCGGTTCCCTGCGCTTCTCGGTGAATCAGGGGACGGCGCCGAAAGCCAGCCGACTAACAGTCGGCTCTACAAGAAGCAGTGGCGCCTCTTCGCCCCTGATTCCCCTGCGATGCTCGGCTCACTCATGGCGGACCCGAACGTCAACGGCCGCAGCTGCACCCAGTAGATTCACGCCATGCTTAGGTGCTGTGCGAGGTACAGACAAAAAAAAGCCGGGCATCTGCCCGGCTCTTTTTTATCCGACGTCAGGTAGCGATCACGCGGCCTCGTACGTGCCGTAGCTGCGCAGGCGGGTGTAGCGCTGTTCCAGCAGTTGTTCGGTGGGCAGCTTTTCCAGCGCGTCCAGTTCGTTCAGCAGCACGGCCTTCAGGCGCTTGGCCATCTGCATCGGGTTGCGGTGGGCGCCACCGGTCGGCTCGCGCACGACCTTGTCGACCAGGCCCAGGCTCTTCAGGCGCGGGGCGGTCAGGCCCAGCTGCTCGGCCGCGTCCTTGGCCTTGCCGGCGTCCTTCCACAGGATCGAGGCGCAGCCTTCCGGGGTGATGGTCGAGTACACCGAGTACTCCAGCATCACGGTGCGGTCGCCCACGCCCAGCGCCAGCGCACCGCCGGAGCCGCCTTCACCGATCACGGTGCAGATGATCGGCACCTTCAGTTCAGCCATCTCGATCAGGTTGCGTGCGATCGCTTCGGACTGGCCGCGCGATTCGGCGTCGATGCCCGGCCAGGCGCCGGCGGTGTCGATCAGGGTCAGCACCGGCAGGCCGAAGCGTTCGGCCATCTTCATCAGGCGCAGCGCCTTGCGGTAACCCTCCGGCTTGGGCATGCCGAAGTTGCGCTTGATCTTTTCCTTGGTGTCACGGCCCTTCTGGTGGCCGATCACCATCACTGCGCGGCCGTTGATGCGGGCCAGGCCGCCCATGATGGCCTTGTCGTCGGCGAAGGCGCGGTCACCCGCCAGTTCCTGGAACTCATCGCAGATGATGCGGATGTAGTCGGCGGTATACGGGCGCGACGGGTGGCGGGCCAGCTGCAGCACCTGCCACGAGGTCAGGTTGCGGAAGATCTGCGCGGTGCGCATGCGCAGCTTGTCCTGCAGCGCGTGCACTTCGGCCTCGACATTGACCGCCGGCCCGGCACTGGCGTTGCGCAGCTCCTGGATCTTGGCTTCCAGGTCGGCGATGGGTTGCTCGAAGTCGAGGTAGTTCGGATTCATCGGAAGCCGTCGTGTAAAGAAGAGGGGAATTCTAGCCGAATGCGTGCAAACCGCCCGTACGCCCTCGTCTGGAAGGCGACGGTAGCGCAGCCGGGCAGGGGGCGCCAGTCAGCCCGGGGCCCGGGCCACAGCCTCAGCTGGCCCACGGCGGGCTGTAGCGCACCTTCAGCGTGCGCACGGCCGGATCGGCGCGCAGCGCCTCCATCAGCTTGGAGTCGATGCGCACCGCGCTCTGCCCGGAGACATCAAGCATGCCGGCCACGCCGCCCTGCGGGCCCTTCAGCAGCAGGTCCAGGCGCAGCGGGGTGCGCCCCGGGCGATGGCGATCGAGCAGGGCATCGATGCGTTCCCAGACCGGGCGCTGCTGGCGCAGGTCCAGGCGCAGCGACAGCCGCGTGGCGTAGTTGGCGCAGACTTCGTCGAAATCCCAGACCTGGCGGATGCGCAGCGCGAAGCCGCCGTTGAACTCGTCCTCGCGCAGGCCGCCCTTGACCACCAGGATGCGGTCCTTGGTCATCAGGTGGCCGAACTCGGCCATCGCGTCGGAGAACGCGCTGCACTCGACGCGGCCGCGACCGTCCTCGAGCTGGATGAAGATCTGGCTTTCGCCCTTGCGGCGCACGCCGACCACCTGGCCGGCCAGCACCGTCTGCACTTCCGGGCGCCAGCGCTTCTCGCCACCGCCGCCACCGCCGCTGTTGGCGCTCCAGATCTTCTCCACCGAACCCAGGTCGTTGCCGACCAGGTCACGCACATCGTCGCGCCACGGATCAAACGGGTGGCCGCTGAGGTAGAAGCCCAGCGTGTCGCGCTCGCCGTTCAGGCGCTGCAGCAACGGCCATTCATCGGCCTGGGGCAGGTCCAGCTGGATCGTGGTTGCACTCGGGTCGGGGCCGCCAAACAGCGAGTTCTGGCCAGACGCGCGCTCGCGTGCCATCTGGTCGGTGGCCTTGATCACCTCCGGCAGCTGCAGCATCAGCGAGGCGCGGTTGTGGCCGAGCTCGTCCAGCGCGCCGCAGTTGATCATCGCTTCCAGCGTGCGCCGGTTGAGCTTGGCCGAGCCGACACGGGTGCAGAAGTCGAGCAGGTCCTTGTACTGGCCGCCCTTCAGGCGTTCGTCGACCACGGCTTCGCAGGCACCCTGGCCAACGCCCTTGATCGCGCCCAGGCCGTACTGGATGGTGTCCGGCGTCACCGCTTCGAACATGAAGGCCGACTGGTTCACCTTCGGCGGCAGCACGGTCAGGCCGAGGTTGCGCACCTCGTCGAGGAAGCCCACCACCTTGTCGGTGTTGTCCAGGTCCGAGGACAGCGTGGCCGCCATGAACTCGGCCGGGTAATGGCGCTTCAGCCATGCGGTCTGGTAGCTGACCAGCGCGTAGGCGGCGGCGTGCGACTTGTTGAAACCGTAGCCGGCGAACTTCTCCATCAGGTCGAAGATCGCATCGGCCTTGGCCTCGTCCACGCCGTCCTTGGCCGCGCCTTCGCGGAAGATCTCGCGGTGCTTGGCCATTTCCGCCGGCACCTTCTTGCCCATCGCGCGGCGCAGCAGGTCGGCGCCGCCCAGCGAGTAGCCGCCGACGATCTGCGCCATCTGCATCACCTGCTCCTGGTACACCATGATGCCGTAGGTGTCCTTCAGGATCGCTTCGGTACGCGGATCGGGATAGATGATTTCTTCCTGGCCGTGCTTACGCGCGTTGAAGGAAGGAATCAGGTCCATCGGGCCGGGGCGGTACAGCGACACCAGCGCAATCAGGTCTTCGAAACGGTCGGGGCGCGCGTCCTTCAGCAGGCGGCGCATGCCCGAGGATTCGAACTGGAACACCGCGCCGGTATTGCCGTTGGCGAAGATGTCCTTGTAGGTGGGCGTGTCGTCCAGCGGGATCGCGGCGATGTCCACCGGCGGGATGCCGGCGCGCTCATGGCGCTTGTTGATCGCCTTCACCGCCCAGTCGATGATGGTCAGCGTGCGCAGGCCGAGGAAGTCGAACTTCACCAGGCCCACTTCTTCCACGTCGTTCTTGTCGAACTGGGTGACCGGGTTCTTGCCGAGCCCGTTCTCGTCATGTTCGGCGTACAGCGGGCAGAACTCGCTCAGCGGCTCCGGCCCGATCACCACGCCACCGGCGTGCTTGCCGGCGTTGCGGGTCAGGTCTTCCAGCTGCAGCGCCAGGTCGATCAGGTCGCGGACATCGTCCTCGGTCTCGTAGCGCTGGATCAGTTCGGCCGAGGCCATTTCCGAGCTGGGGCCTTCCTTGCCCTTGCCCAGCGCATCCTTCAGGTGGATGCCGAGGATGTTCGGAATCAGCTTGGAAACGCCGTCGACCAGGCCGTACGGGAAGCCGAGCACGCGGCCGGAGTCGCGCACCACCGCCTTGGCGGCCATGGTGCCGTAGGTGATGATCTGGCTGACGCGCTCGCGCCCGTACTTGCGTGCGACGTAGTCGATCACCTCGTCGCGGCGATCCATGCAGAAGTCGATGTCGAAGTCGGGCATCGACACGCGTTCCGGGTTCAGGAAGCGCTCGAACAGCAGGTTGTACGGCAGCGGGTCCAGGTCGGTGATCTTCAGCGCCCACGCCACCAGCGAACCGGCACCCGAACCACGGCCGGGGCCGATCGGAATGCCCTGGTTCTTGCCCCACTGGATGAAGTCGGCCACGATCAGGAAGTAGCCCGGGAAGCCCATCTTGATGATGGTGTTGAGTTCGAACTCCAGGCGCTCGAAGTACTCCTCGCGGGTCTTGCCCGGCGCCAGCGGATTCTTCTCCAGGCGCTCTTCCAGGCCATCGCGCGACATCTTCTGGATCCAGGTGTCCAGGGTCTCGTCGTCCGGCACCGGGTAGTTGGGCAGGAAGTAGGTGCCCAGCCGCATCTCGATGTTGCAGCGCTCGGCCAGCGCCAGCGTGTTGTCGATCGCATCGGGGATGTCGGCGAACAGCGCACACATCTCCTCGGCCGACTTCAGGTACTGCTGGTCGCTGTACTCGCGCGGGCGCTTGGGGTCGTCCAGCACGCGGCCGGTGGAAATGCACACGCGTGCTTCGTGCGCGCTGAAATCCGAGGGCGACAGGAAGCGCACATCGTTGCTGGCCACCACCGGCAGGCCGCGCTGGCCGGCGGCCATCAGCGCGAACTGGTTGAAGGTTTCCTCGCCTTCGCGGCCGGTACGGGTCAGTTCCAGGTGCAGGCCATCGCCGAACACGCGCTGCCAGTCGGCCAGCTGCTGTTCGGCCAGCTCATGCTTGCCGTCCAGCGCCAGCCGCCCGGCCAGGCTCTGCCGCCCGGCCAGCGCGAACAGGTTGGCGTTGCCGGCCTTCAGCCAGTCCGGGTGCACGGCCACGCCGCCTTCCGGGCGATGACCTTCCATCCAGGCGCGGGTCAGCAGCCGCGACAGGCTCAGGTAGCCCTCGCGGTCGCGGCACAGCAGGGTCATCCGCCACGGGTCCTGGCCTTCCTCGGCGATCAGCACGTCGGCGCCGGCGATCGGCTTGATGCCCACGCCTTCAGCGGCCTTGTAGAACTTGACCAGGGCGAACAGGTTGTTGAGGTCGGTCACGGCCAGCGCGGGCAGCCCGAGCTCGACCGAGCGTGACAGCAGATTGGCCTGCTTGGCTTTCTTCGGGTCCGCCTGGTCCGGCTTGGCCGGCACACGGATGGTCGAGTCCGCCAGCGAGAACTCGGTGTGGACGTGGAGATGTACGAAGCGGGAGTTGGACATGCCGGACCAGGTTGGAGCGCGCGGGCCCCGGGTGCCGACGGGGAAATCGTCGCCGGGGTCGGGAAGCGCTGGAGTGCCCGGTCAGGGTAGCGAGGGCAGGGGGTGCCGACAAGCTCTTGACGGCACGCGATATCGCATTCGCGCTATCGCTTCGCAGGGTCCGCAGGCGAACCGTGGGCCCGGTCCCACCATGCTTCCCGACCCCCCGCGCCGTGGGCGCGTCCCCATGACCCGGGGGGACTATTCCCCAGCGGGATTGCAGCAGCCGTTCAGGTGGTCGCGAGGGTGGCCGCCCCTTGCGGCGCTTCCAGGCATTCGCGCACCGGGGCGAAGCTCCGGCGGTGTTCCACGCAGGGGCCGTGTTCACGCAGGGCGGCCAGGTGGGCCGGGGTGCCATAGCCCTTGTGCTGCTCGAAGCCGTACTGCGGGTGACGAGCGTGCACGTCCTGCATGTAGCGATCGCGCGAGACCTTGGCCAGGATCGACGCGGCCATGATTGCGCGGTCGATGCCATCGCCGCCGACCAGGGCCTGCGCAGGCAGCACCAGCCCCTTCGGAACCACGTTGCCATCGATGCGGGCGAAGCCGGCCACATGGGCCACGGCGGCGACCACCTCGCGCATGCCCTGCAGGGTGGCCTGGTAGATGTTCAGGCGGTCGATGGTGTCCACGTCGACCAGCACCACATGCCAGGCCAGGGCCCGTTCGATGATGCGGTCATGCAGCTGCTCGCGGCGCGCGGCGGCGAGCTGCTTGGAATCATCCAGGCCGTTGATGCGTGGCCTTGCCGGGTCGAACACCACCGCGGCAACGGCCACCGGCCCGGCCAGCGGGCCGCGCCCGGCCTCGTCGACGCCTGCGATCAGGCGCTCCGGCTCGACCACGGTGCCATCGAACAAGGCCAGGCTCGCCGCCGCGGCGTGGCGCCGGCTCATGCCTTGGCCTGGTCGCGCATCAGCAGTTCGCCGACCGCATCGGCGGCACGTGCCGAGGCGTTGCGGCGCAGGCGTTCATGCAGGCGGGCATAGGTGCCCTGCAGGTCGGCCGCGCGCTGCGGATGGTCGAACCACTGCTGGATGGCCGCCGCCAGCTTGTCCGGCGTGCAGTCGTGCTGCATCAGTTCCGGGGCCAGATCCTGGCCGGCCAGGATGTTGGGCAGCGCGAAACGGTCGACCTTGATCAGGCCCAGCGCCTTGACCAGGCGGTAGGTCAGCTCGTTGACGCGGTAGCCGACCACCATCGGGCGCTTGACCAGCATCGCTTCCAGCGTGGCGGTGCCCGAGGCCAGCACGACGACGTCGGCGGCGATCATCGCGTTGCGCGCCTGCCCGTCGAGTACATGCGAATAGGCCACCGGCAGCGCCGAGCGCGAGAGCTGTTCTTCGATCAGCTGCCTGCACGCCGGATTGGCGGCAGGCACCACCACATGCAGGCCGGGGATGCGTTCGGAGACCTGCCAGGCGGCTTCGAAGAACGGTTCGCCCAGGCGCGAGATCTCACCCAGGCGGCTGCCCGGCAGCACCGCCAGCACCTTGGCCGAGGTCGGCAGGCCAAGCGCGGCGCGTGCCTCCTCGCGGTTGCCCTGCAGCGGAATGTCGTCGGCCATCGGATGGCCGACAAAACGCGCATCGATGCCGTGCCTGGCGTAGATCGGTGGTTCCATCGGGAACAGGCACAGCACCAGGTCGGCGCTGTTGCCGATCTTTTCGGCGCGCTTCTCGCGCCAGGCCCAGACCGAGGGGCTGACGTAGTGCACGGTGCGCACGCCACGCTGCTTGAGCCAGCGCTCGATGCCAAGGTTGAAGTCGGGGGCGTCGATGCCGATGAACACATCCGGCTGCCATTCCAGTGCACGCTGCCGGAACGCCGTGCGCAGCTTCAGCAGTCGTGGCAGGTGGCGCAGTACTTCGGTCAGCCCCATCACCGCCAGTTCGCTGGCGTCATGCCAGGTCTGGCAGCCAGCGCTGCGCATCGCATCGCCGCCGATGCCGGCGAATTCGGCGTTCGGGAACCGCGCTTTCAGTTCACGCACCAGCCCCGCACCCAGCAGATCGCCGGACGCTTCACCGGCCACCAGTGCGATCCGCAACGGGCGCTCGCTGAGCACCCGCTGCGCAGGGACGCTGCCGGCCATCGAGGCCAGCGGAATCACAGCGGCGCCGGCCGGCGCCTGGCCGGTCGTGCTGCTCATCGCAGCAAGGGCCTCTCGGCGTGCTCGATGAAGTCCAGCATCGCCTTCACGTCATCGCTGGCACGCGCCTGTTCGGTCAGCTGCACCTTGGCCTCGGCCAGCGGCAGGCCTGCCACGTACAGGGTGCGGTAGGCACGCTTGATGGCCGAGATGCGCTCGGCATCGAAACCGCGGCGCTTCAGGCCCTCGCTGTTGATGCCGCGCGGGCGGCCCAGCGAATCGGTGCCGACCATGGTGAACGGCGGAACGTCGCCATTGGTCAGCGCGCCCATGCCGAGGAAGGCGTGCGCGCCGATGCGGCAGAACTGGTGGGCACCGGCGAAGCCGCTGATGATCACGTAATCCCCCACGATGACGTGGCCGGCCAGGGTGGTGTTGTTGGAAAACACGCAGAAGTTGCCGACATGGCAGTCGTGCGCCACGTGCGTGTAGGCCAGCATCCAGTTGTCATCGCCGATGGTGGTGATGCCGCCGCCGCCGCCGGTGCCGCGGTTGACGGTGACGAATTCGCGGAACACGTTGCGGTCGCCGATCACCAACTCGCTGCGCTCACCGGCGAACTTCTTGTCCTGCGGCTCGCCACCGATCGCCGCGTGGCCGATGAAGCGGTTATCGCGGCCGATCCGGGTCGGGCCATGGATGCTGCAATGGGGGCCGACCACCGTGCCGGCGCCGATTTCCACATCGGCACCGATCAGGCTGAAGGCGCCCACCTGCACATCGTCGGCCAGGCGTGCGGCCGGGTCGATGACGGCGGTCGGGTGGATCCGGGGTGCGTTGTCAGTCATTCCTGCCTCCAGTGGATCAGCCCTTGGCGCCGGCGCACATGACTTCGGCCGAGGCAACGACTTCGCCGTTGACCTTGGCTTCGCCGTAGTACCAGCCCATGTTGCGGATCAGGCGCTTCATCTGCACATCCAGCATCAGCACGTCGCCGGGGACGACCTGCTTGTTGAAGCGGGCGTTTTCCACCTTGACCATGTAGAAGAGCTTGGACTGCGAGTCACGGCCGAGCGTGAGCTGGGTCATCACGCCACCGGCCTGGGCCAGCGCTTCGATGATCAGCACGCCGGGCATGATCGGGCGGCCCGGGAAGTGGCCCTGGAAGAAGGGCTCGTTGATGCTCACGTTCTTCTGCGCCAGGATGCGCTTGGCCTCGATGTCGAGCTCAAGCACCCGGTCGACCAGCAGGAACGGGTAACGGTGCGGGAGCAGTTCCTGGATCTGGCAGACGTCGATAGGAAGCTGCAGCGTGTCGTTCATTCTTTCTCCTTGCCAGCGGCCAGGACGCGGCGAGCCAATGCGTCCAGCTGCTTGAAGCGCGCGGCGTTCTTGCGCCACGTGCGGTTATCGGTCAACGGGGTGCCGGACGAGTACTCGCCCGGCTCATGGATGGAGTTGCGGACCACCGATTTGCCGGTGATCACGACCTTGTCGCAGATCTCCAGGTGGCCAACCACGCCGACGTGGCCGCCAAGCAGGCAGTAACGGCCGATCTTGGCGCTGCCGGCGATGCCGGTGCAGCCGGCGATGGCCGAGTGCGCGCCGATCTGAACGTTGTGCGCGATCTGCACCAGGTTGTCCAGGCGCACGTCGTCGTCCAGCACGGTGTCTTCCAGCGCACCGCGGTCGACGCAGGTATTGGCGCCGATCTCGCAATCGTCGCCGATGCGCACGCCGCCCAGCTGCGGCACCTTGATCCACTTGCCGGCGTCCATTGCCAGGCCGAAGCCATCGGCGCCGAGCACGGCGCCAGGATGCACGCGCACGCGCTTGCCGAGCCTGACCCGGGTGACGAGGGTGACCCGCGCGATCAGCTCGCAGCCGCTGTCGAGGCTGCAGTCTTCGCCGATCACGCTGCCGGTGCCGATGATGCAGTTCTCGCCGACCACGCTGCGCGCGCCGATGGAGACGAACGGGCCGATATGGGCGCTGGCTGCAACCTGGGCGGTGGGGTCGATGACTGCGCTGGGGTGGATGCCTGGCGGCCGTGTCGGCGCGATGTCGAACAGCGCGGCGATCTTGGCGAAGGCCGTGTACGGGTCCTTGGCCACCAGCGCGGCGCCCGGGGCGGCCTCGGCGTCGTCGGCACGCAGCACCACCAGCGAGGCCTGGCTGTCGGCCAGCTGGGCGCGGTAGCGCGGATTGGAGAGGAACGTCAGCTGGCCAGGACCGGCATGGGCGAGGGTGGCCACGCCATGGATGGCGGTGGCGGGGTCGCCATGGACCTGCAGGCCGAACTGCTCGGCGAGTTGCTGGGCGGTGTAGGTGGGAGTATTCACGGCGGGAGTTTAACGTGTGACGCCATTGCGGTCATGCGGGGGGCGAGGGCTTGGCGCCTGCCTGGTACGAGCGGGAGGCGGGGGGGGGGGGGGGGGGGG
>NZ_JASJSU010000032.1:35011-47964 GCF_030237045.1 Stenotrophomonas maltophilia group sp. Smal17 | reverse complement strand
GGTATCCGCGCCATGGATGGCGCGGCTAAGCCCCCAGGGACGGGTTCACGGCGTCCCCCGCGAACCCACCCCGCCCGGCCAACCGCGGCTTTTGATTTACGCGATCAACCAACCCCGCCACGAGGGGCTCAGCCGTTGGCCTTCGCCTTCGCCTCGCGCGCGGCCTGCTGCTCGACCAGAGTCAGCGCCACGTTGTCGCGCAGGTACGCCGGTTCAACCTTCTCCGGTGCGATGGCTTCGCCACGCGCGAAGGCCGGTACCGCCAGCGCCAGCACATCCGACGCACGCGGCAGTGCAGTGGCATCGAAACCGCGCAGGCCTGCCCCCAGTTGCGCCACCAGAGCGCCTTCGGTCGCGCCGAACCCGGTACCGACGCCGTAGGCCGACAGCCCTTCCGGCAACGCCACCGCAGCCGGTGCGCACACGCGCTCGGCATCGCATGCAACCGGCAGGCCGTCCACGCGTTCGAAGCGTGCGACATACAGTTCGCCCATCCGCGCATCGATCGCCGACAGGATCTGCGTTTCTTCTGCCGGCGCCCGCAGCGCCAGCACCTGCAGCGTCGACACCGGCAGCAGCGGGCGGTCCAGCGCCAGCGCGATGCCCTGGGCAATGGCGATGGCCAGGCGCACGCCAGTGAACGCACCGGGGCCGCGGCTGAGCGCGATGCCATCCAGCTGGCGGCGGCTGATGCCGGCTTCGGCCAGCAGCGCCTCCGCCCACGGCAGGCTCAGCTCGGCATGCCGGCGCGGGGCGATCTCGAAACGTTCCAGCACCTGCCCATCGACATGCAGCGCAACGGAACAGGCTTCGGTGGCGGTTTCAAAGGCGAGCAGTTTCATCGGATCAGGTCAGAACAGGGGGAACGTGGCGCCGGGCGCCAGATCCGGGCCCGCCGCAGCGGTGGCCGGAACGGCATCATCGGCCACGGGTGCCCATTGTGGCGTAAAGAAGGCCTGCACATCGGCCAGGCTGCGGGTACGGCGGAACGGCGGCAGCGAATCGAGGAAGACCCGGCCATAGCCGCGATTAAGCAGGCGCGGGTCGCACAGCACCAGCACCCCGCGGTCGCTCTCGCTGCGGATCAGGCGGCCGACACCCTGCTTCAACGCGATCACCGCCTGCGGCAGCTGCTCGTCGCGGAACGGGTTGCCGCCCTGGCTGCGGATCGCCTCCAGCCGTGCCTCGTACACCGGGTCGTCCGGAGCGGCGAAGGGCAGCTTGTCGATCATCACCACGCTCAACGCTTCGCCGACCACGTCCACGCCCTCGCGGAAACTGGCCGAGCCGAGCAGCACGCCATTGCCCGATTCGCGGAAGCGCTGCAGCAACGTCGCGCGCGGCGCCTCGCCCTGCACGAACAACGGCCACGGCCCGTCGCGCAGCGCTTCGGCGGCTTCGCGCAGGGCACGATGCGACGCAAACAGCAGGAATGCCCTGCCCTGCGACGCCTGCAGCACCGGCCGCAGGGTCTGGATCAACGCAGTGCCGAAGCCACGCGCGGCCGGATCGGGCAGGCCTTCGGGCAGGTAGCACAACGCCTGCTCGGGCCAGTTGAACGGGCTCGGCTGGACCAGGGTGTGCGGATCGTCCAGGCCCAGCCGCGTCGCGATGTGATCAAAGCCACCGCCTACGGTCAGCGTAGCCGAGGTGAAGATCCATGCCGCCCGGCTGCGTTCACGGTGCTCGCGCAGCGGCCCGGACACATCCATCGGCGTGCGCTGGCAGCGGAAACCACGCGGGGTGAGCTCGTACCAGAGCACATCGGCCGCACCCGCCACGTCCGCAGGGTCGGTGTCGAAATCCAGGCTGGGCTCATCATCGCCCAGCCAGCGGCTGAGCCGCGAGACCGCTTCGCGCGCCCGCGCATGGCAGGCATCCAGGCCAGCGGCGGCGTCGCGCAGCGGTTGCAGCGCCTGCTCCAGCGTCACCAGCCCCGCCATCACCGTATCGAAGCCGTCGCGCACTTGTGGCATTGCCAGTGCGCGCCACTGCGTGCCGCGCGATGGCAGGCCATCCATCGCTACACGCAACGCCAGCAGCGCCTGCTGCAACTGGTCGACCGGCTCCTGCAGGGCCGACTGCGCACCGCCCACGCCACGCGCTTCGGCCAGGCAGTCGCGGCCGAGCTCCTGCCACGGGCGCATGCCAAAGCCCTCGCCGAAGAACTGCGCGGCCAACTCGGGCAGCTGATGCGCCTCGTCGATGACGAACGCCTGCGCCCCCGGCAGCAGTTCGCCGAAGCCATCCTGTTTCAATGCCAGGTCCGCCAGCAGCAGGTGATGGTTGACCACCACCACGTCGGCGGCCTGCGCACGTTGCCGCGCACGCACCACGAAGCAGTCGTCCCAGAACGGGCAGTCGGTGCCCAGGCAGTTGTCGACGGTGGAGGTGACCATCGGCAGCAGTGGTGAGTCGTCGGCCAGCCCGTCGAGCTCGGCGATGTCACCGAACTCGGAACGACCGGACCAGGCCAGGATGCGCTGGAACTGCGCCGCCTGCTCGGGGCTGGAAAACCGCGGCTCACCACGCGCCTGCTGCAGGCGATAACGGCACAGGTAGTTCGCACGCCCCTTCAGCAGCGCGCTGCGCAGGCCGACGCCGAGCGCCTGGCGCACGCGTGGCAGATCGCGGTGGTAGAGCTGGTCCTGCAGTGCGCGGGTACCGGTGGAGATGATGGTACGCAGCCCGGACAGCAGCACCGGCACCAGGTAGGCGAAGGTCTTGCCGGTGCCGGTACCGGCCTCGGCCAGCAGCAGATCGCGCTGCTGCAGCGCATCGGCGATGGCTTCGGTCAGGCGCAACTGCGCCGGACGCGGGACGAAGGCGTCCAGGTGCGAGGCGAGCGCGCCGCCGTCGCTGAGGGCTTCGCGGCTGGCATGGACAAGATCGGACATCAGAAGGAAAGGATACCCGGCCGGGCGCTGCCCGGCACCCGTTTCAGGCCAGAGCACCAGCAGCGGCAACGGCAACAGCGTTTGTTCATGGCTCTGGGTTGTACTGAGGGCTGGCAGGGGACTGCGGGTTTGCGGGGACGCCGTAAACCCATCCCTGGGGGCTTGGCCGCGGCATCCATGCCGCGGACACCCCGCAAACCCACAGTGCCCCGCCTTCGACAGTTTCCCGCTGCCGTGGGTTTTCCGCTGCTGTTGGTGGGTGTCGACCTTGGTCGACACACTGAACGGCAATGATCGAAATCGGCTTTTGTAGCGTCGAGCCATGCTCGACTGCACTGCTCGACTGCATTGACTTTGAAGCGCTGGACGCCAGCGCCGACAACGGCGAGGATGGAGGCTGGTTCTTCTGGCTGGCCCGGCATGGCGCAACGCATCCTTGAACCCGGTGAGATCGAGACGCTGGCCTCGCGCGATGTTCCGCGCATCATCCTGCCCGATACCGCGTCGCTGTTTGCCGGACGTGCGGCGCGATTGCGCAGCCTGGCTGCGCACAGCGCCATCGGCGGCTATCTGCAGCTGCTGGCGGCCCTGGCCGATGCGCAGCAGTCGCTGCTGGACGAGTTGACGCCGCAGCAACGCGAGACCCTGCAGGCGCAGGCGCGTTCCCAGCAATCGAGTGCAGCAGCCGGCGCTGGGATGCCGTTGCGGCCGGCCAACACGCTGCAGCTGGATGGGCACTGGCGCGACTGGTTGCGCACCTTGTGCCGGCACTGTGCCGATGAGGCCGGGCTGCCGGCGGAAACCCGGCAGGAACTGCAGCGCGTTGCCGCTGCCGATGACGCATGGCTCGATGCACAGGCGCATGCGGTGCTGGAGCGTGATGACGCGCCTTCGCTGGATGCGGTGGCTGCACTGCTGGTGATGAACGCGCTGCAGGTGTACTGGGCGGTGCTGGCCGACAGCTTCCGCCCCACCGACCTGAAACCGCTGGCCGATGCGCCGGGGCTGTGCCCGTTGTGCGGCACCCTGCCGGTGGCCAGCGTGGTGCAGGCACGGCCGCCCTACGCGTCCTACCGTTATCTTTCGTGCTCGCTGTGTGCCTGCCAGTGGCACTACGTGCGCGTGCAGTGCAGCCAGTGCGGCGCCGCCGGCAAGGACATCGCCTACCGCGCCCTGGCCGATGTGGACGGCGACAGCGGCGAAGCCGTACGTGAAAGCGCCGTGCGAGCGGAGACCTGCGACCACTGCCACAGTTACCGCAAGATCCTCTATCTGGAAAAGGATCCGGCACTGGAACCGGTCGCTGATGATCTCGGCACGCTGTCGCTGGACCTGCTGCTGGGCGAGGAAGGCTACGCGCGTGCCAGCCAGAATCCGCTGCTGTGGCAATCCGACGGCGATTGAGGCGATGACAGCCACGCCCCATGCCCCGGCATCGGCCGCTGCCCTGCCCTCGCTGGACCGGCTGCTGCGCCTGCCGGCCTTGGGAGCACTGATCGAGGGCCACGGCCGCAGCCGCATCACCCAGTTGTTGCGCGTACATCTGCAGGCGCTGCGTGAGCGCATCAGTGCCGCGCAGCTATCGGCCGAGCAGTTGCACCAGGCCATTGAAGGCCCGGCGCTGGTCGCGGCGCTCGACGCCGCACTCACCGCCGATGCGCGGCTCGACCTGCAGCCGATGTTCAACCTGACCGGCACCGTGTTGCACACCAACCTCGGCCGCGCCCTGTTGCCCGAAACCGCCGTGCACGCGGTCACCCGTGCGATGACCGTACCGATCGATCTGGAGTTCGACATCAGCCGCGGCCGCCGCGGCGACCGCGATGCACGGGTGCAGGCGCTGGTCTGCGAGCTGACCGGCGCCGAAGCCGCCACCGTGGTCAACAACAATGCGGCGGCGGTCCTGCTGCTGCTCAACAGCCTGGCCAACCGCCGCGAGGTGGTGGTCTCACGCGGCGAGCTGGTCGAGATTGGCGGCGCCTTCCGCATTCCTGATGTGATGCGTAGCGCCGGGGCGCGCCTGCTGGAAGTAGGCACCACCAACCGCACCCATCCGGCCGACTTCGCCAGCGCCATCGGCGCCCGCACCGCGTTGCTGATGGAGGTGCATGCCAGCAACTACGCGATCACGGGTTTCACCGCCAAGGTGGACACCGCGGCGATGGCGGCAATCGCGCATCAGCATGGCCTGCCGCTGGTGGTGGACCTGGGCAGTGGCAGCCTGTGTGATCTGGCCACCTTCGGCCTGCCGCACGAGCCGACCGTGCAGGACGCACTGGCTGCCGGTGCCGATCTGGTTTCATTCAGTGGCGACAAGCTGCTGGGCGGGCCGCAGGCCGGCATCATCGCCGGCCGCGCCGACCTGATTGCGCGGATCAACCGCAACCCGCTCAAGCGGGCACTGCGCATGGACAAGATGGGCCTGGCCGCACTGGAAGCGGTGCTGGCCCTGTACCGCGAACCGGAGTACCTGGCGCAACGGTTGCCCACGCTGCGAATGCTGACGCGCACGCAGCAGGACATCGATGCACAGGCACAGCGCCTGCTGCCGGCCATGCGTTCCGCGCTGGCGACCGACTGCACCCTTGAACGCGCATCGATGCACAGCCAGATCGGCAGCGGCGCGCAACCGCAGGCCCAGCTGGCCAGCGCCGGGCTGCGGGTCACATCGGCCCGTCGTGGTGGTCTGGATCGCCTGGCCAAGCGCCTGCGCCAGCTGCCCCGGCCGGTGTTGGGCCGCATCGCCGATGACGCGCTGTGGCTGGACCTGCGTTGCCTGGAACCTGCCGACGAAGCGGACTTCCTCGCCCAATGGAGCACGCTGCAGGCATGATCGTCGGCACCGCCGGGCATATCGACCATGGCAAGACAAGCCTGGTACGCGCTCTGACCGGCATCGAGACCGATCGCCTGCAGGAAGAACGCACGCGCGGCATCTCCATCGAGCTGGGCTACGCGTACGTGCCCCTTGAAGGCACCGACGCGCAGGGCCCCGCCGCGACGCTGGGCTTCGTGGATGTGCCGGGCCACGAGCGCTTCGTGCACACGATGGTGGCCGGCGCCACCGGCATCGACGTCGCCCTGCTGGTGGTCGCTGCCGACGATGGGGTGATGCCGCAGACCCGCGAGCACCTGGCGATCCTGCAGTTGCTGGGTGTGGATCGCGGCGTGGTGGCACTGACCAAGATCGACCGCGTGGATGCCGCGCGCATCGCCCGGGTCGAGATCGAGATCGCCGCGCTGCTGGCCGGCACGCCACTGCATGATGCCCCTGTGTTTGCCTGCAACAGCACCGCGCCCGGGGATGCAGGCATCGACGCGTTGCGCGCCCACCTGCACGCGTGGGCCGCGGGCGATGCCAACGCGCGCCAGGACGCGCTGCGCCGTGAACTGTTCCGCATGCCGGTGGATCGCGTGTTCTCGCTGGCCGGGCACGGCACGCTGGTGACCGGCGCGGTGCATGGCGGCATCACCGCGGCAGGCGAGCATCTGCAGCTGATGCCGGCTGCCACCGACGTGCGCGTGCGCAGCATCCATGCGCAGAACCAGGCCAGCGAGCATGCGATGGCCGGGCAGCGCTGCGCACTGAACCTGGCCGCCATCGCCCGCGACGACATCAACCGTGGCGACTGGATTGCCGATCCGCGTGCGATGCGGGCCACCACCCGGGTCGACGTGCGCCTGCGGCTTTCCGCGCTGGCGCCGCCGCTGCGCGACCGGGCGCCCCTGCACATCCACTGGGGCACGATGCACCGGCAGGCCCATGCGGTGCTGCTGGAGGATCATGACCACGGTAACGGACAGCTCGTGCAGCTGGTGTTCGATGTACCGGTCTGCGCGATGTGCGGCGATCGTTTCATCGCCCGCGACTCGGCGGCCACCCACACGTTGGGGGGCGGCATCGTGCTTGACCCGGAGCCCCCGCAACGGCGGCGGCGCAGCCCCGCCCGGCTTGCGTGGCTGGCGGCGCTGGAGCAACTGGCGGCCGGCGCCGGGCCTGGCCCGCTGCTGCAACAGGCGCCTGCCGGCATTCCCGCTACCGCCCTGCAACGCTACTGCCGACGTGCCGCCGATCGCATCGACCTGCCCGCGGACGCGCGGCGCATCAACACCCGGGATGACACGGTGATCATCCTCGCCCGGCACTGGCAGGCGCTTGGCGAGCAGGTGATCACCTCGCTGCGGGGTTGGCACGAGCGACGACCAGACGAACCCGGTGTCGACAGCGGACGCCTGCAACGGAGCACCCTTCCTGCGCTGGCGACCGGCCTGTGGAACGCGCTGCTGCAGGATCTGCTCGACCACGGCAGCGTGCAGCGCGTGGGGGCCTGGTGGCGCCTGCCCGGCCACGACCACGCACCACCGGAACGCGAACGCCAGCTGCTCGAACGCGTGCTGCCACAGCTGCACGCCGGCGGTTTCGATCCGCCGTGGGTGCGTACCCTGGCCGACGGGCTTGGCCTCGCCGAAGACGACGTCCGCGCCATCCTGCGCCGCGCCGCTGCGCGCGGTGAACTGTTCCAGGTGGTACCGGACCTGTTCTATGCACCGGCCCGCATCGCCGAACTCGCTGCGATCGTCGCGCAGCTGTCACAGGCCACGGGCACCGTGGATGCGGCCGCCTTCCGCGATGCCATCGGCCTGGGCCGCAAGCGCAGCATCCAGATCTTGGAGTTCTTCAATCGCGTTGGCTACACTCGACGCGTCGGTGACCAGCATCGGCCGCGCGGCGATCTGCAATGGAACGCCCCCCACGGTTGAGCGCCCCGGCATCGCCGTACTTTCGGAAGGCATGCGCATCCGGGCATGCGGCTGGGCTTCAAACCCAGCAGGGGGCGTCGATCGTTCCCTGGTAGGTTCGACTCCTGCTGCCTTCCGCCATTGGTGTTTCCGCAGGAGATGTCGGCATGGCCACGCACGCGCAGTCCCCCGCCCCTTCACCCGCCGATGCCCCGCAACGCCTGACCTCACTGGCCCATGGTGGCGGCTGCGGCTGCAAGATCGCGCCGGGGGTGCTTTCCGAGCTGCTGCGTGGGGTTCCGGCGCTTCCCGCACCGGCCGAACTGCTGGTCGGGCGTGAGACCAGCGACGACGCGGCGGTGTATCGCCTCGATGATCGCCAGGCGATCGTCGCCACCACCGATTTCTTCATGCCGATCGTCGACGACCCGTTCGACTTCGGCCGCATCGCTGCGACCAACGCGCTGTCTGACCTGTATGCGATGGGCGCGCGGCCACTGTTCGCGCTGGCCATCGTCGGCATGCCGATCAACGTGCTGCCGCAGGACACCATCCGCGGCATCCTGCAGGGTGGCGAACGCGCCTGTGCCGATGCGGGCATCGTGGTCGCCGGTGGCCACAGCATCGATTCGGTGGAGCCCATCTACGGCCTGGCCGCAATCGGCGTGCTCGATCCGCAGCGGCTCAAGCGCAATGCCGATGCCCGCGTCGGCGACGTGCTGGTGCTGGGCAAGCCATTGGGTGTGGGCGTGTATTCGTCGGCGCTGAAGAAGGAACTGCTCGATGCCGACGGCTACCGGCAGATGGTCCAATCAACCACCCGCCTGAACAGCGTTGGCGTGCCGCTGGCCGCATTGGACGGCGTGCACGCGATGACCGACGTCACCGGCTTCGGCCTGCTCGGCCATCTGCTGGAAGTGTGCCGCGCCAGCGGCGTCGCCGCCGAGGTGGACAGCACACAGGTGCCGCTGCTGCCACAGGCGCTGGACCTGCTGCAGCGGGGTTGCGTGACCGGCGCATCCAGCCGCAACTGGGCCTCGTATGGCGCCGAGGTGCGCTTCGCCGCGGGCATGGCGGCGCACTGGCAGCCACTGCTGACCGATCCGCAGACCAGTGGTGGCCTGCTGGTGTCGTGCGCGCCGGAAGCGGTGGATGCGGTGCTGGCCTGTTTCCAGGATGCGGGGTTCGCCCAGGCAGCCGTGGTGGGCCGCCTGAATGCGGGAGCGCCGGGCGTCAGCGTGGTCTGAGTGCCGGACCGAAGAAGGGCGCCCGAAGGCGCCCCTGCCGTCTCACTCGATGTTCTGCACCTGCTCGCGGATCTGGTCGATCAGCACCTTCAGTTCCACCGCGGCATTGGACGTACGGCTGTCCACCGACTTCGAGCCCAGCGTGTTGGCTTCGCGGTTGAACTCCTGCAGCAGGAAGTCCAGGCGGCGACCGACCGGCTCGCGCTGCTTGAGCACGCGACGGATCTCGACGATGTGGCTGCCCAGGCGGTCCAGCTCCTCATCCACGTCCAGCTTCTGCAGCCACAGCACCAGTTCCTGCTCGGCGCGGCCGGGATCGACCGGGTGCGGCAGGTCGGCCAGGCGTGCGGCCAGCTTGGCGCGCTGGCCGTCGCGAATGGCCGGAATCAAGCTGCGCACTTCGGCGGCGATGCGCTCGATGCCATCCACGCGCTCGGCAATCGCCGTGGACAGCTTGTCGCCTTCACGCTCACGGGCGGCAACGAAACCGTCCAGCACCTGGTCCAGCAGCGACAGCGCCTCGGCCTGCAACGCTGCCGCGTCGGTCGCCTCGCCCTGGGTCACGCCGGGCAGCTGCAGCAGTTCCGTGAAGCTGACCTGCAGATTGGGGAAATCGGAGGTCAGCCGGTGGGCCAGCTGGCCCAGCTGCCCCAGCAGCACCTCGTTGACCTGCAGGCTGCCCGCCGCTTCCGGCGCGCGCAGGCGCATCACCAGATCCAGCTTGCCGCGGCTCAGGCGCGCCGCAATGCGCTCACGCAGCTGCGGCTCCAGCGCCCGCAGTTCCTCGGGCAGGCGGGTGCCGACCTCCAGGAAGCGGTGGTTGACCGAGCGCAGCTCGCAGCCCAGCGTGCCCCACGGGGTGACCCGCTCGCCGCCGGCATAGGCGGTCATGCTTCGAATCATGGATTGTGTCCGGTGCGTGCAAAGGGGGAATGGTACCCTAGCGCCCTCACCAGAGCCCCCTTGCCCGCCCCGTGAAGGCCGCGGGCGTGGCGGCGTACTCCCATGCCATTACGGAACCCGCATCATGTCCGATTCCCGCCCCAGCGGCCGCCAGCCCGACCAGCTCCGCCCGGTCGTCATCCAACGCGGCTTCACCCGCCATGCCGAGGGTTCGGTGCTGGTGTGCTTCGGTGAAACCCGCGTGCTGTGCACCGCCAGTGTCGAGAACCGCGTGCCGGGCTTCCTGCGCGGCAAGGGCGAAGGCTGGGTGACCGCCGAGTACGGCATGCTGCCGCGTGCCACCCACACCCGCAGCGACCGCGAAGCGGCGCGTGGCAAGCAGGGCGGCCGCACGCTGGAGATCCAGCGCCTGATCGGCCGCAGCCTGCGTGCCTGCGTGGACCGCAACGCGCTGGGCGAGCGCACCATCACCCTCGACTGCGACGTGCTGCAGGCCGACGGTGGCACCCGCACCGCCGCCATCACCGGCGCCTACGTGGCCCTGGTCGATGCAGTGAACGTGCTGATGAAGCGCGGCGACATCAAGCGCAACCCGATCCTGGGCGCGGTCGCGGCCGTGTCGGTGGGCGTGTACCGCGGCACGCCGGTGCTTGACCTGGACTACGCCGAAGACAGCGACTGCGACACCGACATGAACGTGGTGATGAACGACGGTGGCGGTTTCATCGAACTGCAGGGCACCGCCGAAGGCCATGCCTTCCGCCGCGATGAACTGGACGCGCTGCTGGGCCTGGCCGAGAAGGGCGTGCGCGAACTGCTGGCCGCGCAGCAGGCGGCGCTGTCGGCATGAACCGGCGCCTTGCCCTGACCACCCTCGTGGTGGCTGATTACGACGAAGCCATCGCCTGGTACACCGGCAAGCTCGGCTTCTCGCTGCTGGAAGACATCGACCAGGGCAGCAAGCGCTGGGTGGTGGTCGGACCGACCGACGGCAGCGCCGCCGCCCTGCTGCTGGCCCGCGCCAGCAACGAGGAACAGCGCAGCCGCATCGGCAACCAGACCGGTGGCCGGGTCGCCTTCTTCCTCAACACCGACGACTTCCACCGCGACCACGCGGCGATGCTGGCCGCCGGGGTCGAATTCCTGGAAGCACCGCGCGAAGAAGCCTATGCAACGGTCGCGGTGTTCCGCGATCTGTATGGCAACACCTGGGACCTGCTGGAGCCCCGCCAATGAAGAAACTGGTACTGGCCAGCCACAACGCCGGCAAGCTTGTGGAGATGCAGGAGATCCTCGCCGACCTGCCGTTGCAGATCACCTCGGCCGCCGAGCTGGGCCTGGGCGACGTGGAAGAGACCGGCCTGACCTTCGTCGAGAACGCGCTGCTGAAGGCGCGCGCGGCCTGCGAAGCGACCGGCCTGCCGGCGCTGGCCGATGATTCGGGCCTGATCGTCGATGCCCTCGGCGGTGCACCGGGCCTGTACAGCGCGCGCTATGCCGGCCAGCCGACCAATGCCGCGGCCAACAACGCCAAGCTGCTGGACGCGATGGCCGAAGTGCCCGACGGCCAGCGCAGCGCCCGCTTCTATGCGGTGATCGTCCTGCTGCGCCATGCCACCGACCCGCAGCCACTGATCTGCGAGGGCCGCTGGGAAGGACAGATCACCCGCGAACCGCGCGGCAGCAACGGCTTCGGCTACAACCCGGTGTTCCTGGATACCACCCACGGCCTGACCGCCGCGGAGATGGAAACGCCCCTGAAGAACGCCATCAGCCACCGCGCCCTCGCCCTGCAGCAGCTCAAGCAGCAGCTGGCCACGCTGTATTGATGCGTTCCTGATTACCCAAGGGAAGCCGGCCAGTGGCCGGCACTACCGATGAAGCCCATGCCGCACGCCCACGACAACTGCAACCACCTGCCCGGCGAAACCTGCCCGGGCGACCACGACACTCCGCCGCGCCTGGTGCCGCCGCCGTTGTCGCTGTACGTGCACCTGCCGTGGTGCGTGCGCAAATGCCCCTACTGCGACTTCAATTCGCACCAGGCCAAGGGCGAGCTGCCGTTCGATGCCTACATCGACGCGCTGCTGCGCGACCTGGACCAGGACCTGCCGCTGGTCTGGGGCCGGGTGGTGCACAGCGTGTTCTTCGGTGGCGGTACGCCCAGCCTGTTCCCGCCGGAAGCAATCGACCGCTTCCTGCAGCAGGCCAGCGCGCGCCTGCGCTTCGCGCCCAATGCCGAGATCACCCTGGAAACCAACCCGGGCACCGCCGAACACGGCCGTTTCGACCGCTATCGCGCGGCCGGCGTGAATCGCCTCAGCTTCGGCATCCAGAGTTTTGACGACGCGATGCTCAAGCGCCTGGGCCGCATCCACGACAGTGGCGAGGCCGAGCGCGCGGTGAAGATGGCGCAGGACGCGGGCTACGACAATTTCAACATCGACCTGATGTACGCGCTGCCGGAACAGACCCTGGCCGGCGCCGAGGCCGATCTGGAGCGCGCCTTCGCACTGCAGCCGGCGCACATCTCGCACTACCAGCTGACCCTGGAACCGAACACGGTGTTCTTCGCACGGCCGCCGCAGGGCATTCCCGATGAGGACAACGCCTGGGACATGCAGGAACACTGCCAGGCCCTGCTGGCACAGGCCGGCTTTGGCCAGTACGAGGTCAGCGCCTATGCGCGCCCCGGCCGGCAGAGTGCGCACAACCTGAACTACTGGCGCTTCGGCGACTACCTGGGCATCGGTGCCGGCGCGCACGGCAAGATCAGTTCCGGTGCCGAGGAGCACGTGCTGCGACGCTGGAAACTGAAACATCCGCAGGCCTACCTCGACAGCGCGGGCACCCCCGCCTCGTTCGGCGGCGACGATGTCATCGCCCCCGGGCGGCTGCCGTTCGAGTACATGCTGAACCTGCTGCGCCTGCACGAAGGTTTCAGCCTGCGCGATTTCGAGTCGCGCACCGGCCTGCCGCGCAGCGTGCTGGACACACCGCTGGCCGACGCCGTGCAGCGCGGCTGGCTGGACATGGCGGACGGCCACGTGCAGCCCACCGAGCTGGGCCGCCGCTTCACCAACGATGTGGTGAGCCTGTTCCTGGACGAGTAAGGCCTCCGCCGTAACGGGTAGTGGCGGCCGCTGGCCGGCAATCCGGTGCGGAT
>NZ_JASJSU010000032.1:0-35001 GCF_030237045.1 Stenotrophomonas maltophilia group sp. Smal17 | reverse complement strand
CCCCCCCCCCCCCCCCCCCCACTACCGCGCATCGGGGCCATGCCCGGCAGATGCATTTCACATTCACCCTAAAGTAGCGCCGACCGCGGCCGACACGGTAGATTCACAGGATCGATCCGCGGGATTCCGGGTACCGCTCGCAGATGTCAGCTGTCTTCTCCCCCACCCCTGCAGACAAGGCCCGCCTGGCCGCAGCCGACCTGCCGCCGCGGGTGCGCGAACTGCTGGGCGCGTTGATCGGCCTGTGCCGGCAGACGCTGGCCGCGCCGCTGATCCTGACCGTCGAGGCGCTGGAACAGACCCTGCTGCACGACGCCGATCGCGCGCGCAATCCGCTGCAGCAGGCCGAACTGATGGCCCAGCGCGGACAACTGCATGCCTTTGCCGGTCACTTCCCCGACCGCATGCTGGATTCCGTTGCCGAGGCCTTGGCACGCCTGCGCGAGCCTGCGACTGCAGCCACCGCCGGGGCCACCCCGCCGCCGCTGCCCGGCGTGCTGGGGCTGTCGCTGGTGGCCGAGCATGACGTCGACCGCGACCTGCTGCTGACCGAGATGATCCGGCGCGAAACCCTGCGCTCGACCAATACCCTGAACCTGCTCGGGCAACGGCTGGGCGTGCTGGCGGCGGCGCCGGCATTCGAGGCCGACGCGCTGCCGCTGGCGCCGCAGGCATTGTGCGCGATGGTGCGCCGGCTCGCGGAGCAGGACACCCTCGGCGCCGACGTACAGCTGGCGCTGTATCGCAGCTTCGAGCGCCAGGTGCTGGAACGGCTGGGCGATGTGCTCGACCGCGCCAATGCGCTGCTGGCCCAGCACGGCGTTCTGCCCGGCCTGGTCTACACGCCTTACCTGGCCCGTTCGTCGAGCACGCGACGCATCATCACCCACTCCGTCGGCGGTGGCCGCGCGACGCAGCCGGCCAAGCGCGCCCCCGCAGCGCCGCTGACCGGCTGGAACGGATCGGCACCGTCGGGCTCGTGGTCGAACCTGGTGCAGGAAGCGGTCAGCGACGCCGGTGGCCGCGACACCGCCGTGCCTGGGCTCACCACCTCCACCGGCAGCGCGTTGCACGACCTGCTGCAGCAGGCCCGGCACGCCAGTACCGCGCCCGCGCCGTCCGCTGCGGTACCCAGCGCCGCCGTGGATGCGGTGCTCGCGCGCCTGCAGGCCCAGTCCAGCGCCGCCACCGGCCTTGCCGACCTGCAGACCGCGGTGGTCGCCCAGCTGCGCAGCGAACACGGCGCGCAGGCCCAGCTGGGCAGCCACGACCGCGACAATCTCGACCTGCTGCGCCTGCTGATGCAGCAGGTACAGCAGCAGCAACGCCCCGACCCGGTACCGGCCGCGCTGCTGGCGCGCCTGCAGGTGCCGCTGGCGCGCGCGGCCATGGCCGACCCTGGCTTCTTCGTGCGTGACGAGCACCCCGCCCGCGAACTGCTCAACCAGATCGCCGAAGCCGGTGCCCACTGGCTCGGCGATGATGACGTCGACCCCCAGCTGCTGCAGCGCATGGCGCAGAGCGTGCAGGGGCTGCTCGGCCAGGATGCGCGCACGCCCGAGGCCTTCGCTGCCGCCAATGAAGACGTGCAGCAGCACCAGCGCGCGGCCGCCCATCGCGCCGAGCTGGCCGAGCGCCGCCACGTCGAGGCCGCACGCGGCAAGGAACGCCTGGACCTGGCACGACGCCAGGCCAGTGCACAGATCGACCAGTGCTGCGATACCCAGGCGCCGCCGCGCTTCGTGCAGACCCTGCTGCGCCAGGCGTGGGCCGACGCCCTGACATTGACCCGCCTGCGCCATGGTGACGATTCACCGCAGTGGCAGGAGCGCCTGCAGCAGACCCAGCGCATCGCGGCGGTGACCGCCCAGGCCGCGGACGCTGCCGATGGCACCGACGCTGCGCTGGCCACCGAGGTGGAAGCGGCGCTGGTGCAGGTCGGCTACCACGCCGAGGAGGCCGCCGCCGTCGCGCGCCGCCTGGCCACGCCCGGCGGCGAGGACGAAAGCACATCGCGTACCGAACTCAGCGCACGCCTGAAAGCGCGCGCGCGACTGGGCGAGCATGCCGGCACGTCCAGCGCAGGCGCGCCCGCCGAGCCACGCAGCAGTGCCGAAGAAGCCGCCTACCAGCAGCTGTCCACCCTGCCGTTCGGCAGCTGGTTCGACATCGACACCGGCGATGGCACACTGCGCCGCCAGCGCCTGTCGTGGTACAGCCTGCTGACCGGCCACGCGCTGATGGTCAATCCACGCGGACAGAAGATCGCCGATACCGACCTGGATACCCTCGCCCGCCAGCTCAGCGCCGGCCGCGCGCAGCTGGTCACCGAAGACAAGGGCCGCCTGGTCGATCGTGCCTGGCAGGCCAGCCTCGATGCGCTGCGTGCGCTGGCCGTAGGCCACACCCGGAAAACCCCTGCATGAACACCCAGCCGCCACAGGACACCCGTCGGGCACCGCGCCGCCAGGTCTCGGACCTGGTGCCGGTGACCGACCAGATGCGCGACAGCGTAGTGGGCCGCCTCGGCAACGTTTCTGAAACCGGCATGCTGATGCTGGCCAGCGTGCCGTTGCGCGAGGATGCGCTGTACCAGCTGCGATTCCCGCTGCCGATGGCCGATGGCCGCCAGGAAGCCATCGACGTAGGCGTGCACCTGCTGTGGAGCGAACCGGCGCACGTGCCGGGACAGAGCTGGACCGGCTTCCGCTTCCTCACCCTGTCACGCGAACATCGGCAGCTGCTGCGCCAGTGGGTGGGCGAAGACAGCGACGAGGGACCGGTTTCGACGGCCTGAGTGCCGGTTCCGGCACAGCGGTTTTTCGCGGTATGCGGCAGAATCTAGGGCCGTTTTCGTGTCGAGCCACCGCAATGATCCAGCAAGACCCCGGCGCCCTGTATTCCGACCACCTGGCCGTGCTGTGCCGACGTGCCGAACAGGCGCTGGCCCGCGGCGGCTTCGATCACCTGGTGGTGCCCAGCGGCACCCTGCACTACCAGGTGTTCGACGACCGCGACTACCCGTACGCGGTGAATCCGCAGTTCAAGGCCTGGCTGCCGCTCACCCGCGTGCCGAACAGCTGGATCGTGTTCACGCCCGGCAAGCGCCCGGCGGTGATCTTCCACCAGCCCTTCGATTACTGGCACGTGGTGCCGGATGCACCGAGCGGCTGGTGGGTGGAGCACTTCGACATCCACATCATCCGCACGCCCGAAGAAGCACTGGCGCTGCTGCCGGCCGACCCGTCGCGCTGCGCGATCCTCGGCGAGCCGCAGAGCGCGCTGGGTGCATTCGTGCCGAACAACCCGGCGCCGGTGGTGAACTACCTGGAATGGCACCGCGCCTACAAGACGCCGTATGAAATCGCGCTGATGCGCCAGGCGCAGGTGCTGGGCGTGCGTGGCCATCGTGCCGCCGAGGCCGCGTTCCGCAATGGCGCCGACGAATTCAGCATCCACATGGCCTACTGCCAGGCCGTCGGCCAGGATGCCAATGAACTGCCGTACGGCAACATCGTCGCGCTGAACGAACACGCCGCCGTGCTGCACTACACCGAGCTGGGCCGCAAGGCGCCGCAGCCGCTGCGCAGCTTCCTGATCGATGCCGGCGCCAGCGCGCACGGCTACGCCAGCGACATCACCCGCACCTACGCCGCGCACGGCCACGACGAGTTCGCCGCGATGATCGACGCCGTCGATGCCGCCCAGCAGCAGATGTGTGCGGCGGTGCGCGCCGGCTTCGACTACAAGCAGCTGCACGTGGACGCGCATCTCTCGCTGATGGGCGTACTGAAGGACTTCGGCGTCATCAAGGTGTCGCCGCAGACCGCCGTGGAGACCGGCGTCAGCGCCGCGTTCTTCCCGCACGGTATCGGTCACCTGATCGGCCTGCAGGTGCACGACGTGGCCGGTTTCGCGGCCAGCGACGAAGGCGGCCGCGTCGAGCGCCCGGCGGGGCATCCCTACCTGCGCCTGACCCGCGTGCTGGAGCCGGGCATGGTGGTGACCATCGAACCGGGCCTGTACTTCATCGACATGCTGTTGAACGAAGTGAAGGACGCCGGCCATGGCGATGCGATCAACTGGGACCGCGTGGACTTCTTCCGTCCGTATGGCGGCATCCGCATCGAGGACGAAGTGCTGTGCACCGAGGGCGAGGCGGACAACCTGACGCGGCCGGAGTTTGCAGCGGCCAACGGCTGAGCCCCTCGTGGTTGGATGCTTAGAGCAAAAGCCGCGCTTGGCCGGGCGGGGTGGGTTTGCAGGACACGCCGTAAACCCATCCATGGGGGCTCGATGGCGCCATCCATGGCGCCAACGGTCCTGCAAGCCCACACCGCCCCACCTCTGACAGATTGCCGGTGACGGCGAGACACATGCGGGGTCAGATCCGTTTCCCGAAGGAAACGGATCTGACCCCATTTTGTTTATCGATATCTGACAGATGTGCCGACCAACGGTCGGCACCCACCAACAGCCGCGTGAACCTGTCGAAGGCGGGGCACTGTGGGTGTGCGGGGTGTGAGCCGCATGGATGCGGCGACCAAGCCCCCATGGATGGGTTTACGGCGTCCCCGCAAACCCACAGTGCCCCGCCATCCCACGGAATGCCGCTTCGGCTTTTGCCGTTGCCGTTGCATTGAGCAGGTGCAGGGCTGCAAGCCCTGCCGAAACCCCTTAACCCGCCATCACCGCTTCGATCTCGTCGGCGCTGCGCGCCAGGCCTTCGGTCAACACCCGATGGCCATCATCGGTGATCAGCACATCATCCTCGGTGCGGATCCCGATACCGCGCCAGCGCGGCTCCACCGTCGTGTCGTCCACGCCGATGTACAGCCCCGGCTCGATGGTGAACGCCATGCCCGGCTCCAGCAGGCGCGAATCACCGGCCAGGCGGTAATCGCCCACGTCGTGCACGTCCAGCCCGATCCAGTGCCCAGTCTTGTGCCGGTAGAAGCGCTGGTACAGGCCTTCGGACAGGTTCTTTTCCAGCGTTCCCTTCAGCAGGCCCAGCCGCAGCAGGCCCTCGGTCAGGGTCTGCACGGCCGCCAGGTGGCCGCTCTCGTACGGCACGCCCGGCTTCGCCTGCGCCAGTGCCGCGGCCTGCGCCTCACCGACCAGGTCATGCAGCGCGCGCTGTTCGTCACTGAAGCGGCCGTTCACCGGGAAGGTGCGGGTGATGTCGCTGGCGTAGCCGCGGTACTCGGCACCGGCATCGATCAGCACCAGCTCGCCATCACGCGACCGCGCGTTGTTGTCGCGGTAGTGCAGGATGCAGCCGTTGCGGCCTGCACCGACGATGCTGCAGTACGCCGGCACGGCATCATTGGCGCGGAACACGCGTTCCAGCTCGGCCTGCAGCTCGTACTCGTGGATTCCCGCCTTGGCCGCCTTCATCGCCGCCAGATGGGCGCGCACGCTGATCTGCGCGGCATGCTGCATCAGCGCCACTTCGGCACCGGACTTGAACAGGCGCTGTTCGTGCAGCAGGTGGCCCAGCTCCAGGAACTCATGCGGCGGCTGCGCGCCATGGCGCACCTGTGAGCGCACGCGGTTGACCCAGCCGATCAGCTTCAGGTCGAAATCCGCATCGCGGCCGAAGTGGTAGTAGACGCGCGAACGCCCTTCCAGCAGGCCCGGCAGGATGTCGTCCAGATCATCGATCGGGTAAGCGTCGTCCATGCCGAACTGCGCCACCGCGCCTTCCTGGCCGGCCCGGCTGCCGTCCCAGGCCTCGCGCTCGGCATCACGCTCGCGACAGAACAGGATGGCCTCGCCATGGCGACGGCCGGGAATCAGCACCAGCACCGCTTCCGGCTCGGGGAAGCCACTCAGGTACTGGAAGTCCGAATCCTGCCGGAACGGATAATGGGTATCGAGGCTGCGCACCTTCTCCGCCGCAGCCGGCAGCACCAGGATCGCGTCCTCGCCGGCCATGTCCATCAGCTGGCGGCGGCGACGCTTGTACTCGCCGGCCGCGATGCCGGTGCGCTGCTTGATATCCATCAGTTCAGGCGCTGCCGATGGCGCGAGGCCAGCACCACGTCGCCGTGCAGCAGCAGCACCGCCACGCGGATGAATTCCTCGATCTCCGACAGGGCGTCGTCGTCGTCATCGCCACCGGCCTCGAAATCCTCGCTGGAGGCACGGGCCAGGCTGGCCATGTCGGTCAACGCCTCTTCGCCCTCTTCGGACAGGGTCGGGCGGCGGCCGCCGCTGCCCAGGCCGAAACCGCCCAGGAACGAGCGGGTCCAGCTGAACATGGCATCGGCCTGCGCGGCCACCTCGTCGCTGTCGGTCAGCAACAGCTCGAAGGCGAAGTCGCGGTCTTCCAGCTGCTTGATGGTGACCTGCAGCAGCTGGCCCAGCACGCTGTCGGCGGCCACCGGCGGCAGGTTGTCGTCGGCCAGCACGCGCGCCGGCCAGTCGTTGCCGGGGGCGCCGCCGGCGGCCAGCCAGCCGCACAGTGCGCCGTGCAGCTCGGCGGCGGTGGCGCCCAGGCCCAGTTCCTGGCTGGCGCGGTTAACGTCGTCGACGGAGGGAAGTTCAGTCATCGTGCGGCTCGTTCGGAAAGGAAACCCGGGGTGCGCACGCGCGCGCCCGTGAGACCCCGTAGTGTAGCAATCCGACGGCCTCCTCCCCGTACCCGTCCGGCCTTGCTGCGACAACGCTTGACCGCCCTTGCCCGGCTTGCCTATCGTGCCCGCATGGAACCCGCCGATCCCCTTGCCCAGCTGCAGGACTTCGCCGCCCGCGTGGAGGCGTTGCTTGAACGCAACCAGCGCCTGGCCGAGGAGAACCGCAGCCTGCGCCACCAGCAGGAACAGCTGGTGGCCGAGCGTTCCACGCTGCTGGCCAAGAACGAGCAGGCACGCTCGCGGGTGGAAGCAATGATCAGCCGGCTCAAATCCCTGGAGCAGCACACATGAGTGCCGAACCGGTCAGTGTCCGCATCCTCGATCGTGAATACACCGTGGGCGTCGGTGGCGATGAACGCGACAGCCTGATGGCCGCCGCGCGCCTGCTCGATGCCCGCATGCGCGAGATCCGCGGCAGCAACCGCATGGCCGCCGTGGACCGCGTGGCGGTACTGGCCGCGTTGAACCTGGCCCATGAACTGCAACTGCTGCGCGACGAGAATGCCCGCCAGGCAGTGGCGCTGCAGCAGACGCTCGCCGACCTGAACCGGCGCCTGGACCGCGCGATCGACGGCGGCGCCTGAAGAACGCGCACAACGCGTCTTCTCATATCTGAATTGGCACGGACTGTTGCCGACGAACGGCCTATCCAGATCCTGCGCGCTGGCTATAATGGCGACGCGTTCTCTGCGGTACTCGACGGCATGTGCAAACATTCGCCTTGTCCCTTAAGAACGACACCGGGAGCGCGACAGCGCCGGGAGTGCAGGTCCGCCTTGTAGCGGGAAGCCCGATGGTTCTCCAGCGTTCCCACTTGAGCCCCCGGGTTCAAGGTCGTTTCGCATGCATCGACATTGCGGAGAATGCAATATTCCAGCAAGGGCGGCGTCTTCGGGCGTCGCCCTTGTTCTTTGCGGCACAATGGCGGCTGATCCTTGCCGCACGCCGCCATGACCGACCCGCGCCAGGCCCTGCGCCACGACCTGCGGCAACGCCGCCGCGACCTTTCCGCCGCTGAGCGCATCGCCGCCGCCGAATCACTTGCCGATGCCCTGCTCGCATTGCCGTTCGCGCCGCGCGAAGGCGCCGTGGCCGGCTACTGGGCGCTGGACGGTGAAATCGCCCTGCACCGCTGGCAGCTGCAGTTGCCCGAAGGCCTCACCTACTGCCTGCCGGTGTTGGCCGGCGACGTGCTGCGCTTCGCACCGTGGCGCCCCGGCCAACCGCTGACCAGCAACCGTTACGGCATCCCCGAGCCCGACGTGGCGCTGGCAGACACGCTGGAACCGGCGCAGATGGCGCTGGTGGTGACCCCGCTGGTGGGCTTCGACCCGCAGTGCCGGCGGCTGGGCATGGGGGGCGGCTGGTATGATCGCAGCTTCGCCTTCCGCCATGACCGGCCGGCGCCGCCCTGGCTGGTCGGTGCGGCGTTCGCGGTGCAGCAGGTCGAGTCCTTGCCGGTGGCGTCGTGGGACGTGCCGGTGGATGCGATCTGCACCGAAGGCGGCACCCTGTTCCCCTCCGCTGCCCCCGTGAACGCATGACCGCCCGCAAGCGCTACTGGCTGATGAAGTCCGAACCGGACGCCTTCTCCATCGATGACCTGGCCAAGGTCAAGGTCGAACCCTGGAACGGGGTGCGCAACTACCAGGCGCGCAATTTCATGCGCGATGGCATGCAGGTCGGCGACGGCATCCTGTTCTATCACTCCAATACCAAGGTGCCGGGCATCGTCGGCCTGGCCACGGTGGCCAGCGCGGCCTATCCGGACGACACCCAGTTCGACCCGACATCCGACTACCACGACCCCAAGAGCACGCGCGAGAACCCGCGCTGGATGCTGGTGGACGTGGCTTTCGACCGCAAGCTCAAGCAGGTGATCGCGCTGGACGAGATCAAGCTGCACGCCGACGAACTCGGCGAAGGCTTCCCGCTGGTTGCCAAGGGCAACCGCCTGTCGGTGTTCCCGGTGACCGCCGCGCAGTGGAAGCTGCTGCTGTCGCTGGAAAAGAAATCCTGATTCCCTGCCTGAGAGTTCTCCCATGTCCGAAGCCAAGCGCCTGGCCGCCGAGAAAGCCATCGAATACGTCGAAGACGGCATGATCGTCGGTGTCGGCACCGGTTCCACCGTGGCCTATTTCATCGATGCCCTGGCCCGCATCCAGCACCGCATCAAGGGCGCGGTGTCCAGTTCCGAGCAGAGCACCGCGCGCCTGAAGCAGCACGGCATCGAGGTGATCGAGCTGAACCACAGCGGCAACCTGTCGCTGTACGTGGACGGCGCCGACGAGTGCGACCCGAACAAGTGCCTGATCAAGGGCGGTGGTGCCGCGCTGACCCGCGAGAAGATCATCGCCGAGGCCAGCGAGCGCTTCATCTGCATCGTCGACCCGAGCAAGCAGGTGCCGGTGCTGGGCGGGTTCCCGCTGCCGGTGGAAGTGATCCCGATGGCGCGCAGCCTGGTCGCCCGCCAGATCCGCGACATGACCGGCGGCCAGCCGACCTGGCGCGAAGGCGTGGTCACCGACAACGGCAACCAGATCCTGGACATCCACAACCTGCAGATCACCGATCCGGAGAAGCTGGAGCGCGAGCTCAACCAGCTGCCGGGCGTGGTCTGCGTCGGCCTGTTCGCGCGCCGTCGCGCCGACGTGGTGATCGTCGGCGGCGAGCCGCCGGTCGTGCTCTGACCCTTCCAAGGATCCTGACGATGTCGCTGTTGCGTTCGCTGCTGATGCTTCCGCTGCTGGCCCTGGCCGGCTGCGCCACCGACGCGGCCCGCCACTGGGTCGAGCTGGACGGCGCCCGCTACCAGGTCGAGCTGGCCACCAACGATGAAACCCGCGCGCGCGGGCTGATGTTCCGCGACCAGATGGCGGCCGACCACGGCATGCTGTTCGTCCACGACCGCGAAGAGATGCAGGCGTACTGGATGAAGAACACCAAGATCGCGCTGGACATCCTGTACTTCGACAACGAACGCAAACTGGTCAGCCAGCAGCGCGACGTGCCGCCGTGCTCGGCCGGCGACATGTGTCCGCCGTACCCCAGCGGCGGCCCGGCGCGCTACGTGCTGGAACTCAACGCCGGCCAGGCCGAAAAGCTGAAGCTGAAGGACGGCACCGCGCTGACCTTCGGCCCGGGCATCGAGTAGATCTTCGCCCTGCGTTGAGCAGGACCGGTAGGTGCCGACCTTGGTCGGCACTGGCTTGCCGCGCACGGGCAGGCTGTGGTGTGGACCAAGGTCCACACCCACTGGAAGCCCATCGACCCAGGCCATGGCTTTTTCACGCGGCACCGCTTGAAACCGTCTGCGAATGACGCCAGTCTGTGACCATGCAGGACCGGATCACACTCCCCGACTGGGATGCACTGGCCGACCTCGAAGACGAGGCGCTGCCGCTGTTGCCGACCGCGCTGCTGATCGCGCGCGATGAATACCCCGATCTGCAGCCGTCCACCTATGACGCGCTGATCCAGAGCCATGTCGACCACCTCCGCTCGGAAGTGGAGGCCATCGACAACAGCCCGTTGAAGATGGCGGCGATCAACCGCCACCTGTTCGACGAGCTGGGCTACAGCGGCGACCACGACGAGTACTACGACCCGCGCAACAGCTACCTCAACCAGGTGTTCGAGCGGCGCCTGGGCAATCCGATCTCGCTGGCCCTGGTGCAGATGGAAGTTTCGCGCCGGCTGGGCATTCCCCTTGATGGCGTGTCTTTCCCCGGCCACTTCCTGGTGCGCCTGCCGGTGGATGACGGCGTGCTGGTGATGGACCCGTTCAACGGCGGCCGGCCACTGGACGTGGACGAACTGCGCGAGCGGGCCAAGTCACACCTGGGCGGGCAGATGCCCGACGACCAGGTGCTGGCGCAGATCCTCGACCCGGCGCCGGCGCGCGCGATCCTGATGCGCATGCTGCGCAACCTGCATGGCGTCTATGCCGAGGCCGGCGAATGGGACCGCGCCGCACGCAGTGCCGACCGGCTGCTCAAGCTGGCCCCGGAACAGGACGACGCCCTGCGCGACCGCGGCCTGGCCTACCTGCAGCTGGAGTACCTGGCCGGGGCCCGTCATGACCTGGGCCAGTACCTGAAGCGCAACCCCGAGGCCAGCGATGCGCAGTGGCTGCGCGAGAAGCTGATCGACCTTGGCGGGCCAATGCCGCGGCTGCATTGATTTTACCGGTGTGCGGACCAACGGTCCGCACCCACCCCAACGGTCCACACCCACTGCAAGGTCCGGTCAATCGACCTCGACCATCTCGAAATCGGCCTTGGTCACCCCGCAGTCCGGGCATGTCCAGGTCTCGGGAATGTCCTCCCAGCGCGTGCCCGGCGCGATGCCCTCCTCCGGCAAGCCGTCCGCTTCGCTGTACAGGAAGCCGCAGACCACGCACATCCAGGTACGCAAGGTGGTGGGGGTGGCATCGCTCATCGGATAATCAGGGCTGGATTCACGGGCCGCCATTGTCCCATTGCGGTCCACTCACCGGTAGCCATCGATGACTTCAGCTTCCCCGGCGCCCCGCGGCGTCTACCTGATCACCCCGGATGAACCCGATACCGCACGCCTGCTGGTACGCACCGCGCCGCTGCTGGCCGCCGGCGCCACCTGGCTGCAGTACCGCAACAAGACCGCCAGTGACGCCCTGCGGCAGGAGCAGGCCACTGCCCTGCAGGGCCTGTGCGCTGCCCATGGCGTACCGCTGATCATCAATGACGACCCGCTGCTGGCCAAGGCGGTCGGCGCGGCCGGCGTGCATCTGGGCGGCACCGACGGCGACATCCCCAGCGCGCGTGCGCTGCTGGGGGCCGAGGCCATCATCGGCGCGTCCTGCTACGACCAGCTGGCCAATGCAGAAAAGGCCGTGGCCGCCGGCGCCAGCTATGTGGCCTTTGGCGCCTTCTTCCCCACCACCACCAAGATCACCAGCAGCCGCGCCCACCCCGACCTGCTGCGGCAAAGCGCCGCACTGGGCGTGCCGCGGGTGGCGATCGGCGGGCTGACCCCGGACAATGTCGGTCCCATCATCGACGCCGGCGCCGACCTGGTCGCCGTGGTCAGCAGCGTGTTCGCCGCCGAAGACCCGGTCGCAACCCAGCACGCCCTCCTCGCCCAGTTCGCGTAACACCCAGGAAAGCCCCATGAACCACGACCAGTCCCACGCCCTGTTCTCCCGCGCCCAGCAGCTGCTGCCGGGCGGCGTCAATTCGCCGGTGCGCGCGTTCAAGTCGGTCGGCGGCGAGCCGTTCTTCGTCGAGCGCGCCGACGGCGCCTACCTGTACGACGTCGACGGCAACCGCTACATCGACTACGTCGGTTCCTGGGGCCCGATGATCGTCGGCCACAACCACCCGGCGGTGCGCCAGGCGGTGAAGAAGGCCATCGACAACGGCCTCTCGTTCGGCGCACCGTGCGCGGCCGAAGTGACCATGGCCGAGACCATCACCCGCCTGGTGCCGTCGTGCGAGATGGTGCGCATGGTCAACTCCGGCACCGAAGCCACGCTGTCGGCGATCCGCCTGGCGCGCGGCGCCACCGGCCGCAACCGCATCGTCAAGTTCGAAGGCTGCTACCACGGCCACGGCGACTCGTTCCTGGTCAAGGCCGGCAGCGGCATGCTGACCCTGGGCGTGCCGACCTCACCGGGTGTTCCGGCCGGGCTGAGCGAGCTGACCCTGACCCTGCCCTACAACGACTTCGAAGCCGCCACCGCACTGTTCGAACAGCAGGGTGACGACATCGCCGGCCTGATCATCGAACCGGTGGTCGGCAACGCCAACTGCATTCCCCCGCGCGAGGGCTACCTGCAGCACCTGCGCGAACTGTGCACGAAGCATGGCGCGCTGCTGATCTTCGACGAGGTGATGACCGGCTTCCGCGTTGCCCTTGGCGGTGCGCAGGCGCACTACGGCATCACCCCGGACCTGACCACCTTCGGCAAGATCATCGGCGGCGGCATGCCGGTGGGCGCCTATGGCGGTCGCCGCGAGCTGATGCAGCAGATCGCCCCGGCCGGCCCGATCTACCAGGCTGGCACGCTGAGCGGCAACCCGGTGGCAATGGCCGCCGGCCTGGCGATGCTGGAACTTGTCCAGCAGCCGGGCTTCCATGCCGACCTCGCCGAGCGCACGGCACGCCTGTGCGCGGGCCTTGAAGCGGCAGCCGCTGACGCTGGCGTGAAGGTGACCACCACCCGCGTGGGCGCGATGTTCGGGCTGTTCTTCACCAGCGAAAAGGTGGAGACCTATGCGCAGGCTACCGCCTGCGACATCCCGGCGTTCAACCGCTTCTTCCACGCGATGCTGGAACAGGGCGTGTTCCTGGCACCGTCCGCCTACGAGGCCGGTTTCCTGTCCAGCGCCCACGACGATGCCGTGATCGAGGCGACGCTGGCCGCTGCACGCGTGGCATTCAAGGCCGCCAAGGGCTGAGTGCTGCCCCGGTAGGTGCCAACCTTGGTTGGCACTGCCGCATCTGGTAGGTGCCAACCTTGGTTGGCACAGAGCAGTCGAGCATGGCTCGACTCTACAGACGGCATCAACCGAAGACGAGCTTGCCCTTCATCATCGCGAAGTGGCCGGGGAACGAGCAGAAGAAGGTGTAGTCGCCGCCCTTCTGCAGGCCCTGGGTGGAGAAGCGCACGCGCGTGGTCTCGCCACCTCCAATGACCTTGGTGTGGGCCAGAACGCGCTTGTCGGCCTTCGGCAGGTAGCTGTCGGCCAGGGTCATGCGCATGCCCGCCATCGCCACCGGCTGGTAGTCGGCGGTGCGGGTCAGCACCCAGTTGTGGCCCATCGCGGTAGCGGCCAGCTTGCCGGTGTGGCGCAGGGTCAGGTCCACGGCACTGCAGTCGGCGGCAACCTTGATCTCGCGGCTGCTGAAACTCATCTGGTCGGTGCTGTCGATGCTCACCGCACAGACCCGCGCCATCGCTGATGGCGCAAGCATCAGCGCACCCAGTCCCACTGCCACCGTCCAAGCCTTCATCGCTGCATCTCCTGCGGATTCAAGCGTCATTCTAGGCAGGCCCATGCGCTCCCGTCTGCGACCGTCTGTCGCATGCACGCTCCAGGGTTTGCACGCATCCAGGGCGATGGCATGCTCGGCCGATGCGGATCGATCTGTTGCTGCTGGATGTGGATGGTGTGCTGGTGCAGTACCAGCGCGCGCAGCGCGTGCTGCACCTGGCGCAAGCGCTGGACGTTTCCCCGCAGGCCGTGCAGGCCGCGCTGTACGACAGCGGGCTGGACGCCGCGCATGACCGTGGCGCACTGGATGGCCCAACCTATCTGGCGCAGCTGGGCGGGCTTCTGGGCAGGACGGTCGATGTGGCCGCCTGGGTAGCTGCACGGCAGGCCGCCAGCCATCCTCAGTTCGCCGTGCTGCATCGCCTGGAAACGCTGCAGTTGCCGATGGCGGTGCTGACCAACAATGGGGCGCTGATGGTGCAGGCATTGCCCGCCTTGCTGCCGGACCTGTTTCCGGCGCTGCAGGGCCGCGTGTTCTGCAGTGCCGATTTCGGCCTGCGCAAGCCAACGCCTGCGGTGTTTCTGCGCACGCTGGAAGCGCTGGGCGTGGCGCCTGCTCGAACGTTGTTCGTCGATGACCTGTTTGCCAATGTGCGCGGCGCACGCGCCGCCGGCCTGCACGCCGAAACGGTGCGCGACGGCCGCGGGTTGGGGAAGGTGTTGAAGCGCTACGCAATCCTGTAGAGCCGAGCATCGGCCCGGCTCTACAGCCGAGGATCAGCGCGTGGCGATGAACGCGGCAATCGCCGCGCGCAGGCGCTTCAGGCCTTCGGCCACTTCTTCGTCGGTGATGTTCAGCGACGGCACGAAGCGCAGCACGTCCGGACCGGCCTGCAGGGTCAGCAGGCCCTGCTCGGCGGCATGGTCGAGGATGGCACCGGCCTGGCCGGCGAAGTCCTTGCTCAGCACCGCGCCCAGCATCAGGCCACGGCCACGCACCTCGCTGAACACGCCAAACTCGTCGTTGATACGGGCGAAGCCATCGCGCAGCGCCTTCGACTGGCGGCTGACGTTGGCGGCGATCTCCGCCGAAGCCAGCTTGCGCAGGGCCACGCGGGCGACCGCCGCGGCCAGCGGGTTGCCACCGAAGGTGGTGCCGTGCGCGCCGAACTGCATGGTCTCGGCCACCTTCGGGCCGGCCAGCATCGCGCCGATCGGGAAACCACCGCCCAGTGCCTTGGCCAGGGTGACCATGTCCGGCACCACATCGTCCTGCCAGTGCGCGAACAACGTGCCGGTGCGGCCCATGCCGGCCTGGATCTCGTCCAGCACCAGCAGTGCGTTGTGCTGGTCGCACAGTTCGCGCACGCGCTTGAGGAAACCGGACCTGGCCGGCATCACGCCGCCCTCGCCCTGGATCGGCTCCAGCATCACCGCTGCCACGTCGCCGGCGGCCATTGCGGTTTCCAGCTGCACTTCATCGTTGAAATCGATGTAGCGGAAGCCCCCGGGCAACGGCTCGTAGCCTTCCTGGTACTTCGGCTGGGCAGTGGCGGTCACCGCGCCCAGGGTGCGGCCGTGGAAGCTGCCACGGAAGGTGATGATCACCCGCTTGTCGGCCGGGCGGCCCTGGCTGGAGGCCCACTTGCGGACCATCTTGATCGCCACTTCGTTGGCTTCGGCGCCGGAATTGCACAGGAACACGCGCTCGGCGAAACGGCTGGCCTTCACCAGCTCTTCGGCCAGGTGCAGCGGCGGCGCGCTGTAGAACACGTTGCTGGTGTGCCAGAGCTTGCCGGCCTGCTCGACCAGCGCGGCCACCAGGTCCGGGTCGTTGTGGCCCAGGCCACACACGGCGATGCCGGCGGCCAGGTCGATGAACTCACGGCCCTGGCTGTCCCACACGCGGGCGCCCTGGCCTCGCTCCAGTACCACCTGGCGGGGCTTGTAGACCGGCAGGTAGTAGTGCGAAAGGGAGATCAGCGGATCGGTCGCGGCGGTCATGGCAGTCGGCAGGGTTCAGGAATCCCCATTCTCGCGCCGGAACCCCTGCGGCACAATGCGCCCATGCGACCGTTTTCCGCCCCCCAGCTGAACCCCGCCACCGAGACCGGCTGGCGCCGTCGGTGGTTCGACATCATCTACCGCCACGACTCGCGGCCTTCGCGCAATTTCGACCTGATCCTGGTGGTGGCGATCATCGCCAGCATCCTGGTGGTGATGATCGACAGCGTGCAGCACCTGCATGCCGAGTGGTCCACCGGCCTGTACATCCTGGAATGGGGCTTCACCATCATCTTCACCGCCGAGTACCTGCTGCGGCTGGCGGTGGTCAAGCGCCCACTGCGTTACGCCGTGAGCATCTGGGGCATCATCGACCTGCTGTCGATCCTGCCGGCCTACCTGTCGATGTTCATTCCCGGCGCGCAGAGCCTGCTGGTGGTGCGCGCGCTGCGCATCCTGCGCGTGTTCCGCATCCTCAAGCTGACCCGTTACATCGAGGAAAGCGGCGTGCTGATGACGTCGCTGTGGCGCAGCCGGCGCAAGGTGCTGGTGTTCCTGTTCACGGTGATCACCATCACCATCATCGCTGGCGCGCTGATGTACGTGATCGAAGGGCCGGAACATGGCTTCAGCAACATTCCGGCCAGCATGTACTGGGCGGTGGTGACCATGGCCACGGTCGGTTTCGGCGACATCGTGCCGCAGACCGTACTCGGCCGCTTCGTCACCTCGGTGCTGATCCTGATCGGCTACAGCATCATCGCCGTGCCCACCGGCATCTACACCGCCGAACTGGCCAGCACCATGCGCGAAGCCGAGCTGGCCGCACGCCGCGATGCCCGCGGCTGCCCGCACTGCGGGCTGGAAGGCCACGAGCCGGACGCCCGCCACTGCCGCAGGTGCGGTGGTGAACTGCCGGATGCGTTCAGCCATTGAGGGCGCGCGCCGGGCATGACCCGGCGCTGCCCTTGGCGGATCCACGCGGTGCGTGGCCGCGCGACGCCGTTCAACGCAGGCGATTGCTGGTGGTCACCAGGTCGTTGTACGCGTCCAGGATCGTCGACTGCGCGCCTTCAGGATCGGTGGTGAGCCAGCTGCCCGAGGCCTTGCGCTCGGCCGCCAGCGCTTCGGCGCTGATCGGTTTTCCCTGCTCCAGGCGCTCGACGCCGCGGCCTGCGGTACGCACCAGCTTGTCAGCCGAGCGCTGCACATGGCCCCACATCGGGTCATCCTTGCCGACACCGCCGTTCTGCACTTCGGTCACCAGCGCCTGATAGTCGGCCAGCTGCTTGCGCACTACCGCCAGGTCCGGCGCGTCGCCCTGGAACGCCATGGCCAGCTGCTTGCCGTCGCCGAGAATGCGCAGGTGGTAGTAGGCCAGCGAGCGACCCTCGCTTTCCTCGATCCGCTTCAGCTCCGCGGCGCGGCGCTCGTTCTCGTTCTTCTCCAGCGCCACATCCATCGCTTCGCTGGCCTTGAAGAAGGCGGCATAGGCCTGCATCAGCGGCGCATGCTGTGCACGCATGCCTTCGCCCCCATCACGACGGTAGTCTTCACGGGTGAAGTAGCCATCGGCGCGCTCGGTCAGGGCATTCAGGGCCTGGAACGCCTGCTGATAGTCGCGCGCGGGGCCATCCATCGGCAGTGCCGGGGTCTTCGCCAGTGCGTCGGTCATCGACTGGCCGCAATACTCGACCCGGTGCGACAGCACCTTGCCGGGCGAGCGCGGTTGCGCTTCCTTGCCGGTCGGGCCGGCCTCGGGATCCTTCATCCAGCCGGTGTAGGCCTGGAAACCTTCGTGAACGGGCTGTTCGACGCCGTTGTAGCACTCGATGTAGGCATTGACCTTTACCAGCCCGGGGTCGGCCACGGCCAACCCCGCCGGCTTGTTGCAGCCGGCCAGGCCTGCCAGCGAGCCAAGCAGAAGCAACGGAAGCATGCGTGTGGATGCGTTCAAATCAGTTCCTTGCACAAGTAAAAACTGCAGTCATCGTGGTTCATCGCGCCCACACCCGTCCCGGCAGCGCCGGAAGACGCCGCCCTTCGGCGCCCCGCCATGGGTCACGTCGCAATCGACCTGTTCGATTACGACAAAATGGCGCGATGAACGCCTCGGTTACTGGCGATTGCTCTGGAAAACGAGCGTGTTGTATTCCTGCATCAGCTTGCTGGCAGAGCCGCGCGGCGCCATCGAGGGCGAATCAAGCATGCGCCGCTCGAAATCGGTGTAGGGCTTGTTCTCGCTGACACGCTGCAGCCGCTCCTTGCCTTCGCGCCGGAAATTCTCGGCTCCACGCTCGAAGCCTTCCCAGTCCGTCTTGCCCGGCTGCTGGTCGGCAACCTTGGCGTGCGCTTCATCGGAAATGCGGTTGAAGGCATCCAGGTGTTCGCGGGCTGCGGCCTGATCAAAGCCGTCATCGGTCATCAGCTCCACGATCGCTTTCGCCTCCAGCATCATCGCCAGGCGGTAGTACTCGCGCGTGCGCCCCTCGGCCTGTTCCAGTGCTTTGAGCTGCTCGCGCTGGGCAGCGTCGTTGTGGCGCTCCAGCGCGGTGTTGAACGTTTCGCTGGCAACCACGAAGTCCTTGAAGGCGGCCATCAAAGGCGCATGCATCTGCTTGCCCTTGGCAAACTGGTCGTCTTCGTAGTCCTGGCGATCGTAGTAGTCGTGTGCGTTCTTGCTGAGCGGCACCAGTGCCTTCAGCGCCTGCTGAAACTGGCCGGCAGCGGCATCAAGATCGGCCAGGGCCGGCTTGGCAGCGATCGCTTCGGTCACCGGCGCGTCGCACTGCTTCATGTCGTAGTCGCTGATCTCGAACGGCCCGTACACCTGCGTCTCGCGCCCGCTCGGGCCGGCGTCGACGTCCTTGATCCAGCGCGTGTAGGACTCGATGCTGCCGTGTGTTTTCGAATCAAGCGCGTTGAAGCAGCCGATGTAGGCGTTGAGTTTTGCGGTCAACTGCTGCTGTGCGTCGGAGCTTGCGGTACTGGCGTCCGGCTTGCCGGAAGGACCAGCGTCACCCGCGGTTGCCGGCGCCTTGCCACCGCAGGCGCCCAGGATCAATGACAGCGACGCGGCCAGCGCCGCGAGGGAAAGAGTGCGTGACATGCGTTCACTTCCTTGTTGAAAACGATTCCAGCTGCGCATTCTAGCGCAGCAGGCCGAGGGTCGCAGCCCTCGGCCTCGTCCAGCGGGTCAAGCTCAATCCAGGAACAGGTCCGGCAGCAACGGCCGCGACGCATCCACTGCATAGCCCGACAGATCGGTGACACCGGCCTGCGCCAGCACCTCATCATCGATCAGGAACCGGCCGTGGAAACCCGCCGCTTCGCGCACCAGCACGGCATGCGCGGCGTCGGCCATGATCTGCGGCGTGCGGCAGCCGGCGGCATCCACGCCCGGAATCATGTTGATCGCATCGGTGGCAATCACCGTGCGCGGCCACAGCGCATTGACCGCCACGCCCTGCGGGCCGAACTCCGCGGCCAGGCCGAGGGTGACAAAGCTCATGCCCATCTTCGCCAGCGTATAGCCGGTGTGCGGGCCCCACCATTTCGGCTCCAGGCTGGGCGGCGGTGCCAGGGTCAGGATATGCGGGTTGGGCGCCTGCAGCAGGTAAGGCAGGCAGGCCTGCGCGCACAGGAAGCTGCCGCGCGAATTGACCTGCTGCATCAGGTCGAAGCGCTTCATCGGCGTATCCAGCGTGCCGCGCAGCCAGATCGCGCTGGCGTTGTTGACCAGGATGTCGATGCCACCGAAGGTGTCGACGGTGGCGGCGACGGCCGCCTGCACCTGCTCTTCCTCGCGGATGTCGCACTTCAGGGCCAGGCCCTGGCCACCGGCCGCCGTAACCGCCTCGGCCGCGCTGTGGATGGTGCCCGGCAACTTCGGATTCGGCACCGACGACTTGGCGGCGATCGCCACGTTGGCGCCGTCACGCGCGGCGCGCAACGCGATGGCCAGGCCGATGCCGCGCGAGCCACCGGTGATGAAAAGCGTTTTGCCCTGCAGACTGCCCACGTTCCACACTCCAGCGTATGCAATGAGCCGCTAGTATGCCGCGCCGACGCGGAGTTCACCCGGCCTTGACGATACTCGGGCCTCCAGACAACGCACGAGGTCCACGCCATGCGCCGTTCCCGCCTGCTGCTGCCTGCCTTGGGGCTCGCCCTGCTGACCGCCTGCCAGGGCCGTTCGCCGGAACCCGGCGAGGAGCCGTCCGCCGGTGACGCGCCCAGCGCGGCCAAGGCCGCTGCGGATGGCAGGATGCGCTGGAGTGAGGCGGTGGTCTGGGATGGCGACCTCAACGCCTGCCGCCAGGGCGAGAATGCGGCCACGCGTGACTGCCTGCGCGATGCGATGCACGCCGGTGGCGCCAGCGCCGATGCGATCACCGCCGCCGAACAGTTGTCCACCGGCGGCGAACTGGCCTACGTGACCGCCTGGCACGAGAGTGACGGGCTGGGCGTGGCCACGGTGGAGTACCCGTTCCGCGCCAACACCAACGAAGGCACCCGCCTGGTCGACGCCAGTGGCAAGCGCATCGATGTGGATGCCGTGCAGCTGGACGACACCCTGCGCGCGGACCCGACGGTGCAGGAACTGCTGAAGGCCAACCCGCAGGCGACGCCGTTCGCACCCGCGCAGTCGGCGGGAGCGACGCCGCTGGAGAATGGCGGCATCCGCCTGCTGTACCGCACACCGCTGCGCGACTGCCACGCCTGCCCGGATGTGGGCCAGCTGCAGATCGCCTACGACTTCGACGCCAAGCGCAACTTCATTGGCCAGCAGGTGGTGCCGGCGGCGCCGTAAGGTCACCGGCACTCACCTTCGTGGAGTCGAGCTTGCTCGACTGATTCTGGCGTTTCAGTCGAGCGAGCTCGACTCTACAACGGCCTCGGCGCATCCACGCATTGCCTGGACCTACCCATACGCGCGTACCTGCTTCTGCAGCAGGTGCGGCACGATCAGCCGGTGCACCGGGGCTACCGGCAGCATGTACAGGCGCCCGAACGCGTTGTGGGTGTGCACCACCGTCGCCACTTCCAGCACATCGCCCTGCCACTGCAGGGCCAGCTGCACGCGCAGGTGGCGGTCGTTGTCTTCCAGCACGATGGCGTCGGCATCCAGCGCCTGCAGCGTGAAGATGCCGAGCCGCTGCCCCGGACGCGGCTGCTCGATGTCCTGCACTGCGCGCAGCGAACCCAGGTCCTTCATGCCGAGCATGCGCATGCCGCGGTTGCGCAGCGCCATCAGCCCGTCGAACCAGCCGGGAATGCTCGCCGCCATGTCACGGTAGGCCTGCAACGCGGTTCGACCCCCACGCTGTGTGCTGGCCTGGCAGGCATGTACAAAGTGGGCACCGGCCATCTGCGCGCGCAGCACGTTGCCCGCAGCCGGCGCGGCGCTCACCACCTGCGATGCCCTCACGGCTTCGGCCCCTGCCCCTCGTTGTCTTCCCAGTGCAGGATGCGCCGGGTGACGAAGCGGTAGACCGGCTTGCCGGTGGCGAACCACAGCTCGCGCACCCACGAAGTGCGCTTGAGCACGCGCTTCTCCACCGGGGTGAGCGACTCGCGGCAGTACATGCGCTTGTGCTTGAGCAGGTGGCGCAGGTCCTCGCGGGCCAGCAGGCGCATCCAGCGCGAACGCGGATCGCCGATCACCGCCAGCTGGAAGTCGATCAGCGCTGGACGGCCATCCTCGGTGACCAGCCAGTTGGCTTCCTTGGCCAGATCGTTGTGTGCCACGCCGCGCCGATGCAGGTGCTGCAGCAGCCGTCGCGCAGAATGGAACCAGGCCACGTCGCCGCGGGGTGGACGCTGGTACATCGCATCGCCCGCCATGAAGCTGCGGTCGAGGTGGCGGCCATCCCAGGCCAGCAGCTGCGGTACGTCAGGCATGCCATGGATGTGCTGCAGCGCGCGTGCTTCGCGGCGTGCCAGCCACCACGCAGGCAGCCGCAGCCACAGCGGCGTGGCGCCCAGATCGCGGCGCACGAACGGGCCATCGGGGCCTTTCACAAGGAGGATGCGACCGAAGCTGTCGGCCTTCAAGGCATGCGGTGGAGCGTCTGGCGTATGCGGCATGGGCCCATTCTAGGCGATGGCGCCGGTTGCAAACGGTCACGAAGCGGCTGGGAACCAGTCACCTTCACGCCCCTATAATCGGGCAATGGACTCTTCATGGATCGACGCCACCCTCGCGTGGATTGCCGCTCACCCCGTGCTGGCGGGTGCCGTTATCTTCCTCATCGCCTTCTGCGATGCGGTCATCATTCTCGGCGCCATCGTGCCGGCCCTGCCGCTGCTGTTCGCGGTGGGCGTGTTCATCGGCCTGGGCCAGATCTCCGGGCCGTACGCGGTGGCGGCGGCAGCGTTGGGCGCGTTCGCCGGTGATGGCATCAGCTACTGGATCGGCCGTCGCTGGGGTGACCGCCTGCGCGGCATCTGGCCGTTCAGCCGCTATCCGCAGCTGCTCGATCGCGGCGAGAATCTGTTCCGCCGCAATGCGTTCAAGAGCATCCTGATCGCACGCTACGTCGGTGCGATCCGCCCGTTCGTGCCTGCCATTGCCGGCATGATGAAGATGCCTGCCAGCCGCTACATGCAGGCCAGCGGCATCGCCAGCATTTCCTGGGCGGTGCTGTTCCTGGCCCCCGGCTGGGTTCTGGGCGAAGCCTATGACGCGGTGGCCGCCGTGGCCGGACGCCTGGTGGTGGTGGTCGGCCTGCTGATGGTGATCCTCGGCCTGGTCTGGGCCATCGTGCTGTACGGCTACCGCTGGTCGGCCGCACGCATGGACAACTGGCTGGCGCGCCTGCTGGACTGGTCCAACCGCCACCCGACGCTGGGCCGCTACACCGTCGGCGTGCTCGACCCGAAACGCCGTGAATCGGTGCCGCTGGCGATGCTGGCGCTGATGCTGCTGGTGCTGGGCTGGGGCTGGTTCGCGCTGCTGACCGTGGTGGTCGCGCATGGCGAACCGCTGGCGATCGACCTGCTGGTGCACCAGGCCATGCTGGCGCTGCGCAACCCGCTGGCCGACTACCCGATGGCCGCGCTGGCGTCGCTGGGCGCCTGGCAGGTACTGCTGCCGGCCACCGCGGCGGCGATGGGCTACCTGATCTGGCGCCGACGCTGGATGGCCGCCGCGCACTGGCTGGCCGCACTGGCCTTCGGCCTGGCGCTGACCATGCTGCTCGGCGCCACCGTGGATGTGGTGCGCCCGGTCGATGCCAGCAGCGGCTTCGGCTTCCCGTCGGTGTCGGTGACCATGGCCACCATCACCTTCGGCTTCTTCGCGGTGCTGATCGCGCGCGAGATGCCCGGCCGCACCCGCGTCTGGCCGTACCTGGTGTCGGGCATCGTGGTCAGCCTGATCGGCTTCTCGCGGCTGTACCTGGGCGCGCACTGGCTGAGCGATGTGATCGGCGGCATGCTGTTCGGCACGTTCTGGCTGCTGGTGCTGGGCATCGCCTACCGTCGGCGCTTCAACCGCTCGTTCTGGGTGAAGCCGGTGGCGTGGCTGTTCTACGGCGTCTTCGCCCTGGCGGCGATGTGGTACGCGCCGCGCCACATCCCGGTGAAGCTGGAGCGCTTTGAACCGACCCTGCCGGCGCCGCAGGCGATGGACATGCAGGCGTGGTGGCAGCACGACTGGTCGACGCTGCCGGCGCGCCGCAACGAGTTCGACGATGACCAGCGCTGGCCGCTGGACGTGCAGGTGGCCGGCCCGCTGGCGCCGCTGCAGGCGCAGCTGGAAGCCCGCGGCTGGAAGCGGCAGGAACAGGCCGGATGGCAGGAAGCCCTGCTGATGCTGGACAAGAACACCGGCGCCGACCAACTGCCGGTACTGCCGGCCACGCTGGAAACGCGGGTGGAAGCGCTGCTGATGGTGCGCCAGGGTGCGCAGCCGGATGAGCGCTACGTACTGCGCCTGTGGCCGGCCCCGGCCCAGCTGCAGCCCGGCGATACGCCACTATGGCTGGGCAGCGCACAGACCCTGCGCTACGAGCGCCACTTCGAATGGATCGGCATGTGGCATCCGCTGCGCGGCGTCGACCCGGCGATGAACGCGGTGAAGGAGGCCGTACAGGGCCTGCCGCAGCGCGAAGACGTGCACGGCGAGACCGGGTTGCCGGTACTGCGGTTGAAGACCACCGCGCGCTGACGGAGGCGGTGCTGCTCTGGTAGTCGCCAACCTTGGTTGGCGCTTCGGGTAAAGGCTGCCAACCAAGGTTGGCATCTACCGGCTACGCCGCGCTCTGGTAGTGGCCAACCTTGGTTGGCGTTTGCCAGTTACGGCATCCAGCCCAGCAACTGCTGCAGGCGCTGATGCGGGTCGTCCATCTGCAGCAGCTGCAGGCGCTGCTGCTCGCTCAGCGGCAGCAGTTCGGCCAGGCGCCAACCGACCCAGCTCGCCTGATCCAGCAGTGCCGGATTCGCCGGCGCATACGCCTCGCCCGCCTGTTCGATGATGTGCCCCAGCACCGTGGCCAGCAGCGCATGCTGTGGCCGCAGTTCGTCGTCGGGATCTTCTTCGCACCAACTCACGTCGGCCACCACCAGGCCGTTGTCACGGACCCGCGTGCGCTCGACATGGAAGCGGCGGGTGCCACGCAGGCGCAGCTGCAGCACGCCATCGGCGCCGACATCGAAATCTTCGATGCGCACCTGCACGCCATACGCCGCCGGCGTCGCCGGTGCGCCCACTTCCTGGCCGTCGAGGATCAGGCAGACGCCAAAGCCCTCGCCACTGCGGCCGCTGTCGCGGACCAGATCCAGATAGCGTCGCTCGAACACGCGCAGGCCCACCGCTGCACCCGGCACCAGCGTGCTGTGCAGCGGGAACAGCGGCAGCGAACCGTCGGCGCTCATCGGGCCTGCAGGGCGGCGAGGAAGCGGCGCGGTGCGCCGTCGAAGCCACCGTTGGACATGAACACCACATGGTCACCACTGCGTGCATGGGACTGCAGCTGTGCCAGCAGGGCATCGGTATCGGGTACCGCGTGCGCTTGGCCGCGTACCGCGGCGATCACCGCGGCAGCGTCCCAGGCCAGTTCCGGGCGGTGCAGGAACACCACTTCATCGGCCAGTGCCAGCGACGGCGCCAGCGCCTGTGCATGTGCACCCAGCCGCATCGAGTTGCTGCGCGGCTCCATCGCGACCACGATGCGTGCATCGCCGACCTTGGCACGCAGGCCTTCCAGCGTGGTGGCGATCGCCGTCGGGTGATGGGCGAAGTCGTCGTAGACGGTGATGCCATCAACGCTGCCGATCACTTCCATGCGGCGCTTGACGCTGCGGAACCGCGCCAGCGCCGGGATCACATCAGCAGGCGCCACGCCTACCGCATGCGCGGCCGCCAGCGCGGCCAGGCCGTTGAGCACATTGTGCCGGCCCAGCAGCGACCACTGCACATCACCCAGCGGCTGGCCCCGATGATGCACGCGGAACGCGCTGCCATCGGCAGCCAGCAGCTCGGCATGCCACTCCAGCGACGGATCGAATCCGAAGCGCTCGACCGGGGTCCAGCAGCCCATCGCCAGCACTTCGGCCAGGTACTTGTCTTCGCCGTTGACGATCAGGCGGCCACGCGCCGGCACCGTACGCACCAGGTGGTGGAACTGGCGCTGGATCGCCGCCACGTCCGGGAAGATGTCGGCGTGGTCGTATTCAAGGTTGTTGAGGATGGCCACCAGCGGCCGGTAGTGCACGAACTTGCTGCGCTTGTCGAAGAATGCGGTGTCGTACTCGTCGGCCTCGACCACGAACTCGCGGCCCTGGCCGAGCCGGGCGGAGACGCCGAAATCCTCGGCCACGCCGCCGATCAGGAAGCCCGGCGAACGCCCGGCGCTTTCCAGCAGCCAGGTGAGGATGGTGGTGGTGGTGGTCTTGCCATGGGTACCGGCCACGGCCAGGGTGTCACGCCCCGGCAGCACCCGTTCGGACAGCCATTGCGCGCCGGAAATGTAGCGCTGGCCAGCGTCAAGCACGGCCTCCACGGCCGCGTTGCCCCGCGACAACGCGTTGCCGATCACCACCTCATCGGTGCCGGCCGGCACGCTGTCGGCGCGATAGCCCTGGTCCAGGGTGATGCCCAGCTGTTCCAGCTGGGTGGACATCGGCGGATAGATGGCCTGGTCGCTGCCGCTGACCGGATGGCCCAGTTCCCGCGCCAGGGCGGCCACGCCGCCCATGAAGGTGCCGGCGATTGCAAGGATATGTACGCTGCTCATGACCGAGGATTGTGACCGATGACGGCTGTATAGGGCCAATGTCCGCGCTTGGGTAAGACAAGTCCTACACAGGATGTGAGAAAACTCCAATCATCTGTCAGGGAATTCCCGATAGCGATGTTCTGTGAACCCGGACACAATTCGAACTGCCAGCCGCAGTACCCGAACCGGTCCTACTCCCCAAGAGGCCATCCCCAAGGGAGCTCATGCTGCGGGGCCCTGAGCAAGCCCTCTGCTGGCGCCTATCAAACGACACAGGCCTGATCCTCGCGGACCAGGCCTGTGTTTTTTGTGCCGGGGGCCGGAACAGTGTCCCGGCCGCGCCGGATCAAGCCTTGATCGCCGCCAGGATGCGCGCTTCGATCTCGTCCAGCTCACCGACGCCGTCGACGCGGGCCAGGGTGCCACGGCCGGCGTAGAAGTCGACCACCGGGGCAGTCTGGTCGTTGTAGACCTGCAGGCGCTGGCGCACCGCTTCCGGCGTGTCATCGGCACGGCCCTGCTCCTTGGCACGACCGGCGATGCGCTCGACCAGCAGCTCGGTGGCCACGTCCAGCTGCACCACCGCGTCCAGCGGCTGGCCGATCTTGGCCAGCAGGCCGTCCATCGCATTGGCCTGGGCCACATTGCGCGGGTAGCCATCCAGGATGAAGCCCTTGGCGACATCGGCCTGGGTCAGGCGCGATTCCAGCATGCCCAGCAGGATGTCGTCCGACACCAGGTTGCCGGCATCCATCACCGTCTTGGCCTGCTTGCCCAGCTCGGTGCCGGCGGCGATTTCCGCGCGCAGCATGTCACCGGTCGAAATGTGGGCGATCCCCAGCTTTTCCTTCAGGCGCGTCGCCTGTGTCCCCTTGCCCGAACCGGGCGGTCCCAACAGAACCAATCGCATTGACCTGACTCCAACGTGTTGAAAACAAAGAAGGTTCGCGTCCCGGACGGTCCGGTATCGCTGCACCGCAATAGCGCCACTTTACCGCATCCGGGTAATGTCCCTGCAATGTCCCCTCCCCCGAGCAGGTAGAAGCATGCGCAACGGTACTCTCCTCTATGCCCAGTCCGGTGGTGTCACCGCGGTCATCAACGCCACCGCAGCTGCGGTGATCGAGCAGGCCCGGGCCAAGGGCATCAAGGTCCTGGCCGCCCGCAACGGCATCCTCGGCGCCCTGCGCGAAGAGCTGATCGACACCAGCAAGGAGAGCGCCGCCGCCATCCGCGCGCTGGCCCACACCCCGGGCGGCGCGTTCGGTTCGTGCCGGGTCAAGCTGAAATCACTGGACGCTGACCGTGCACGTTACGACCGCCTGCTGGAGGTGCTGCGCGCGCACGACGTGCGCTGGTTCCTCTACAACGGCGGCAACGACTCGGCCGATACCGCGCTGAAGGTCTCGCAGCTGGCCAAGGCGTCGGGCTACGACCTGACCTGCATCGGCGTGCCCAAGACCATCGACAACGATCTGGCGGTTACCGACACCTGCCCCGGCTTCGGCTCGGCCGCCAAGTACACCGCGGTGTCGGTGCGCGAGGCCGCGCTGGACGTGGCGGCGATGGCCGAGACTTCCACCCGCGTCTTCATCTACGAAGCGATGGGTCGCCACGCCGGTTGGCTGGCGGCGGCGGCGGGCCTGGCCGGCAACGGCGATGACGAAGCCCCGCACATCATCCTGCTGCCCGAACGCGCCTATGACGAGGCGCTGTTCCTGGCCAAGGTGAAGGCGGTGGTCGAGCGCGTCGGCTACTGCGTGGTGGTGGCCTCGGAGGGCATCGCCACTGCCGATGGCCGCTTCGTCGCCGATGCCGGCGGCGGCAAGGACTCGTTCGGGCATTCGCAGCTGGGCGGCGTAGCCGCGCACCTGGCCGGACGGGTCAAGGACCAGCTGGGCCTGAAGGTGCACTGGGCCCTGCCGGACTACCTGCAGCGCTCGGCCCGGCACCTGGCCAGCAAGACCGACTGGGAGCAGGCGCAGGCGGTGGGCAAGGCTGCGGTGCAGTTGGCGCTGAAGGGCCAGAACGGCGTGATGCCGGTGATCGTGCGCAGCAGCGACGCGCCGTACCGCTGGAAGATTGAAGCGGCGCCGCTGTCGAAGATCGCCAACCACGAGAAGAAGATGCCGGCCGGCTTCATCCGCCGCGACGGCTTCGGCATCACCGCCAAGGCACGCGCCTACCTGTCACCGCTGATCAAGGGCGAAGCACCACTGCCCTACGGCCCCGACGGCCTGCCGAAGTACGTCACCCTGAAGAACGTGGCGGTGAAGCAGAAGCTGCCGCCCTTCGAGGGCTGAGCCGAAAATGGGGACGGAGGGGATTAAGTCGTAACCGCCCCTCCGTCATCCCTCCCCCATCAGCGTTGGGGCGGTTGCGACTTAATCCCCTCCGTCCCCTTTTTTTGGAGGTGTGCCATGGCACTGCGCGTTGTTCGACTCGGTACGCCACGCGTACCCGGCGAGGGACTGCGCATCGGCACGGTGCGGCGACCGCCGCGTGGCGTGCCGCGCAGCGAGTTCGCCCGCCAGGACTGGTACGACGTCTGGTTTCCGACCCTGTCACCCAGCGCCGAGCTGGTGAAGCAGGCGCACGCGGCGCAAAGCGCAGCCGACTGGAATGCGTTCTTCCGCCACTACAAGGCCGAGATGAAGGCGCCCGATGCCGCCCACGCGCTGGACCTGCTGGCCGCGCTGTCGCAGCACAGCGACATCAGCGTAGGGTGCTACTGCGAAGATGAAGCACACTGCCACCGCACGGCGCTGCGTGAGCTGCTGGTGGCGCGGGGAGCTACATTGGCCGCGTGAAGCCCGGTTGCCGGCCAGCGGCCGGCACTACCCCACGCCACGCCCTGCGTGGATTCGCGTCGCCGGACGGCCTCAGTTGCAGGCCTTGCCTTCCATCTGCAGCTGCGCGGCGAACATCGTCACCTGCGGAATCTTGCCGGCGGCGGCCTGCTTCTTCGCCTCTTCCAGGTAGATGCGCGACTGGCCCTGTCCATCCAGCTCGACCTTGTTGCTCGACGGCAGGCGCCACACCCGCACTACCGCCTGCTGCGCCGGGCACGCGGCGCTGGGCACGCGGATCACATCGTTGAGCTTCCAGCCCTTGTCGGTACTCGGCTGTGCCTTGGCATAGTCGACAAAGCGCGCGCGTGGCTGGCACTGCTCGCTGGTACGCACGGCGGAGAAGCGGTACGGCTCTGCCGCATCGCCGGTGAACACACCCTCCAACCGCGCGCAGGCCTCGGGGATCTGGCGCAGTGTATGCGCTGCGCCCACCGCCTGCGGGGCACCCACCGCACGCTGCAGCTCCGGGGTTTCCGCAGCGAATGCCGGGGCGGCAGGCACCAGGGCGGCAAGCATCAACAGGGACAGGCGCATCGGGGATCTCCTTCGGGACTGTGCGCAGGCTTGCAGAGCATGGCTTAACGGGGTGCAAAGGGCGTGATCGCGCTTTGCGCCAGGGGACAGTCGAGCAAGCTCGACTCTACGGTGCGTCGAACGCATACTGCGGGCACCAGGGAATGCTGAACACCGCCATACGTCGGACGACCTCCAAGGTCGGTACGGGTTGGTTCCAGGCTGCAGCCCGTCGTCCCCCTCGTGGTGCCGTTCATCGCCACTGGATGCTTGTCCATCCATTTTGCGGAGGGGTCTAATGCTGGAACGTCACGGGCTGTCACTGGCGCTGGGCTGCGCCATTCTCGCGATCCTGTTCGGAATCGTCTCGGCGCGCTGGATCCTGCGCCAACCCACCGGCAATGAACGCATGATCGCGATCGCCACCGCGATCCAGGAAGGCGCACGTGCCTACCTCAACCGCCAGTACCTGACGATCGGCATCGCCGGCGTGGTGCTGTTCGTGCTGGTCGGCATCTTCCTCAGCTGGTACACCGCCATTGGATTCGCAGTGGGTGCGGTCCTGTCCGGCGCGGCGGGCTACATCGGCATGAACGTGTCGGTACGCGCCAACGTGCGCACCGCCGAGGCCGCACGCCACGGCATCAGCGCGGCGATGGACGTCGCCTTCCGTGGCGGTGCGATCACCGGCATGCTGGTGGTCGGGCTGGGCCTGCTGGGCGTGGCCGGCTACTACGCACTGCTGCTGCGCATGGGCCTGCCGATGGAACAGGCGCTGCACGCCCTGGTCGGGCTGGCCTTCGGCTCCTCGCTGATCTCGATCTTCGCGCGCCTGGGCGGCGGCATCTTCACCAAGGGCGCCGACGTCGGCGCCGATCTGGTCGGCAAGGTGGAAGCCGGCATTCCCGAGGACGACCCGCGCAACCCGGCGGTGATCGCCGACAACGTTGGCGACAACGTCGGCGACTGCGCCGGCATGGCCGCCGACCTGTTCGAGACCTATGCGGTCACTGTCATCGCCACCATGCTGCTGGGCAGCCTGATGCTGGCCGAGGCGGGCGCCAACGCGGTGTTGTATCCGCTGGTGCTGGGCGGCGTGTCGATCATCGCCTCGATCATCGGTGCGCTGTTCGTCAAGGTGAAGCCGGGCGGCTCGATCATGGGCGCGCTGTACAAGGGCGTGATCGTCTCCGGCGTGCTGGCCGCCATCGCGTTCTACCCGATCACCACCGGGCTGATGGGTGACAACGTGCACGGTCCGATGGCGCTGTACGGCTGCGCGCTGATCGGGCTGGTACTGACCGGCCTGATCGTGTGGATCACCGAGTACTACACCGGCACCCAGTACAAGCCGGTGCAGCATGTGGCACAGGCCTCGACCACCGGCCATGGCACCAACATCATCGCCGGCCTCGGCATCTCGATGAAATCCACCGCGCTACCGGTGGTGGCGGTGTGCGCGGCGATCTGGGGCGCGTTCGCGCTGGGCGGCCTGTACGGCATCGCCATCGCTGCCACCGCGATGCTGTCGATGGCCGGCATGATCGTGGCCCTGGATGCCTACGGCCCGATCACCGACAACGCCGGTGGCATCGCCGAGATGGCCGAGCTGCCTTCGGAGATCCGCGACATCACCGATCCGCTGGATGCAGTGGGCAATACCACCAAGGCGGTGACCAAGGGCTACGCCATCGGTTCGGCCGCGTTGGCCGCACTGGTGCTGTTCGCCGACTACACCCACAACCTGCAGGCCGCGCATCCAGGACAGGAATTCCGCTTCGATCTCAGCGACCACACGGTGATCATCGGCCTGCTGATCGGTGGCCTGATCCCCTACCTGTTCGGCGCGATGGCGATGGAAGCGGTCGGCCGGGCTGCCGGCGCGGTAGTTGAAGAAGTGCGGCGCCAGTTCCGCGAGATCCCCGGCATCATGCAGGGCACCGGCAAGCCGCAGTACGACCGGGCGGTGGACATGCTGACCCGCTCGGCCATCCGCGAAATGATCGTGCCGTCGCTGCTGCCGGTGGCGGTACCGGTGGTGGTCGGCCTGCTGCTGGGGCCACGCGCGCTGGGCGGGCTGCTGATCGGCACGATCGTGACCGGCCTGTTCGTGGCCATCTCGATGACCACCGGCGGCGGCGCCTGGGACAATGCCAAGAAGTACATCGAGGACGGACACTTCGGTGGCAAAGGCAGCGAGGCGCACAAGGCCGCGGTGACCGGCGATACCGTCGGCGACCCCTACAAGGACACCGCCGGCCCGGCGATCAATCCGCTGATCAAGATCATCAACATCGTGGCGCTGCTGCTGGTGCCGCTGCTGTAATCCACGCCATGCGCAAACCCGTAGAGTCGAGCTTGCTCGACTGCTTTTGGCCCGCACCGCAAGATCGACTCTACGGCTCCGACCGCTTGCTCAAGCAACGGCTGGTCAGCGCCCGCGCAGGAAGAACGACACCGGCACCATCACCTGCACCGGGTCGCCGGCCACTTCGGCCGGCGGCGCCGGTACCGGGCTGGCGCGCTGCACGGTATCGAGCGTCTCCTGGTCGAGCAGTTCGAAGCCGCTGCTGCGGCCCAGCTTCAGGCCCGACACTGCACCGTCGCGGGCGACCGCGAAACGCACAAAGACCACGCCCTGCTGGCGCAGGCGCTCGGCCTGGCGCGGATAGCGGCGGTGCTTCTGCAGGTGCCCAAGCAGGCGTCCTTCCCAGGTCGCCTCCGCGCGACTGCGCTCACCGGCGGTGGTCTGCGGTGCGGTATAACGCGCGGCGGCGTCAGCGGCCACCTGCGGCGGTGCGCTGGTCTGCGCGACATTGGCGTCGGCGGTCTCCGGCGAGGGCGTTGGTTCCGGTGCTTTGGGCGGAGGCAGATCGCCCTGTGGCTGCACGGGTGCTTTCGGCTGCTCGCGCACGGCCGGCGTCGGCGCCTGCCGCTGCTGTTGCTGCTGCAGCGGCCCAGTGGCCACCTCGCGCGGCGGTACCGGCGGTGCCTGGGCGATCGGCGCCAGTTCCAGCATCAGCGCCGCAGGCGGGGCGGCGGCGGCCAGCGCCGGCGCGCGCGCCGCCCACCAGCAGGCCGCGCCGATCAGCAGTGCGTGCACCAGCAGCACGATCGCCAGGCTGGTCGCCCAGCGCCGCAGTCCGCTCATCGCGCGCCCTGCTCCAGCCCGACCAGTGCCACCTTCAGATATCCGGCAGCGCGCAGCGCGTCCAGGGTCGCCATCAGTTCGCCATAAGGCACACGGGTATCGGCACGCAGGAAGACGCGTTGTCCGCTGTCATCGTGGGTGGCCGCCTTCAGTGCAGCCGCCAGCGCGTTGCGCGCCACCGGCTGCTCGCCCACCCGCAGCGACAGGTCGGCCTGCACGGTCACATACACCGGCGCCTGTTCCGGCGGTGTGGCGCCGGCGCTGCTGGCCGGCAGCTGCACCGGCACCGACACGGTGGCCAGCGGCGCGGCCACCATGAAGATGATCAACAGCACCAGCATCACGTCGATGAAGGGCGTGACATTGATCTCGTGCGCTTCTTCCGGCGCATCGTCGCGGTCGGATGCGGTCCTGATCGCCATCGCCGCGCCTCAGTGCACGGCACGCAGCGGTGCCGCTGCGGCACGTGGTACGGCGCGGTCAAGATCACGCGACACCAGCTGCTGCACGGCCGCGGACAGATCACCGAGCAGGCCGCGCAGGCTGGCCAGCACGCGGCTGAAATGGTTGTAGACCAGCACCGCGGGAATCGCCGCGACCAGGCCGAGCGCGGTGGCCAGCAAGGCCTCGGCGATGCCCGGCGCGACCACCGCCAGGTTGGTGGTGTTGCTGTGGGCGATGCCGATGAAGCTGTTCATGATGCCCCACACCGTGCCGAACAGACCCACGAACGGCGCCACCGCGCCGATGCTGGCGAGCACGCCGATGCCCCGTCGCTGCAGGCGCGCGGTCTCCAGCTCGATGCGGTCAAGGCGCGACGCGACGCGTTCCTTGATGCCGTCGCGGCTGTCCAGATCCTGCGACAGACGCAGTTCGGTGCGTGCGGCCTCCAGCATGGCCAGCGCGGTCCCCTGCTGCGCGCTGGCCTCCGCGCTTTCGGCCGGCAGGCTTGGCGCCTGCAGCAACAGCGCGCGCGCCGCACGCAGCTGGCGGGCCTGCCGGGCCAGCTCCCAGCCCTTGGCCAGCAGCACGGTCCAGGTAGCCAGCGATGCCAGCGCAAGCGCGATCATCACGCTCTTCACCACCACGTCGGCGGCCAGGTACATGCCCCAGGGCGTCAGTGCAGGGGCAGCCACGGGGGCCAGGTCAGCAGGCAGCATCGTCTCGGTTTCCATCAGCATCAGGGGTCGCGGCACGGCGGCGGGCCGAGCGCGGATCATTGGCATCGTCCACTTCCACCAAAGGCGTGGGCTCCAGCCGCGGTGCCGGGCGGCTGAGCACGTAGCCGGCGCTGACCGCGAAGAACAGGCCCACGCCCAGCAGCAGGCGCCACGACGGGTGCGCCCCCCAGCAGAACAGCGCGAAGCCCACCGCCATGCCGGCGCTGGCAAAGGCCTTGCCCTTGCGCGAGACCGCACCCTGCTCGCGCCACAGCCGCAGCGACGGGCCATAGCGCGGATGCGCCAGCAGGCGCTGCTCGAACTTCGGTGAGCTGCGCGCGAAGCAGCCCACCGCCAGGATCAGGAAGATGGTGGTCGGCATCACCGGCAGCAGCGCGCCGATCACACCGAGCCCGACCATCACCCAACCCAGCGCGAACCAGAGCCAGCGCATCAGCGCGGTGCCCGCAGGCGGCAGGCGTACATCAGGCGAATTCCACTTCAACGTGGCCATGCACGCTGCGGAACGCGGCATCGGCGGCATCGATCACCTGTTGTTCCTGCTCGGCGCTCAATGGCACCGCGTCCAGTGCAGCGGTGAACTCACGCCAATGGCGGGCGGCGCCATCCGGGTGCGCGGCAAGGTGACGGGCGCCGAAGTCGCGATCCAGTCCCAGCTTGGCCGCCATCTTGTACAGGATGGTGCCGCCGAGGTTGGAGCCTTCGGCCACGTACAGCCAGCCCAGCGCCGCCGGCAGTGGGAGGTCGGCCGGCAGCGCGGCGATGTCCGCACCCGGCAGGGTCTGTTCCAGGTCCTGCAGGTCGCGTGACACCTGCTTCAGGCGACGGCGCTCGCCGAGGTCCGGCAGCAGTGCGTCCAGCGCAGGATTGGCATACAGCGCGTCGATGCTGCGGTGGAAGCGGTACTGCACGCGCAGGAAGCGGGCGAAGTTGCTGCGGTCGGCGAAGATGTCGCCGGCCATGATGCGCTTGTCGAGCGCGCCGTGACTGTCGCGGGTGGCGGCCTTGAGCCGCAGGCTGCGGCTGTCTTCAGGGGCGATGTGTGCGTTCATGGGGGATACCAAGGGGGTCGTCGTGCTGTAGACGTTCGCCGCGGGGCTTTCCCCAAGGCCGTGTGCACCGATAATGGACCATCCCTTCTTCCCGCAGGAACCGATGATGATCACCACCGAACCGCGCATGACCAACCTGTTCCTGCAGCTCGGCCTGGATGCCAGCGCCGAGGGCATCGCCCGTTTCATCCGCGATCACCAGCTGGCCGCCGATGTGGAGGTGGTCGAAGCGCCGTACTGGAACGACGCCCAGCGCCAGTTCCTGTCCGAGTCGCTGCAGGCCGATGCGGCGTGGAGCACCGTGGTGGATGAGCTGAACGAATCGCTGCACGAAGACGCGGTGAAGGCCGCGACCGGTCTGTAAGCACGCGATGGGGAGCGCCGGGCATGGCCCGGCGCTCCCCGTTACA
>NZ_JASJSU010000031.1:0-48564 GCF_030237045.1 Stenotrophomonas maltophilia group sp. Smal17 | reverse complement strand
TCACGCAGATGCCGGCCAGCGGCCGGCACTACCCAAGTGCATTACGCGCTGGCGGGTTCTTCCAGCTTCGGGCCATCCCACAGCGCGTGGCCGGCCTTCTTGCGCAGCCGCTCCAGCCGCGCAGCGTGCGCCTCCAGTTCCGATGGCGTCGCCATCACCCGCGGCCGCGGCAGCAGTTTGCTGGTATCGAACGCCTGCAGCGCTGCACCTGCGCCACCGCCGTCCTCATCGCCCAGGCCGAAGCCGATCTCTTCCTGGCCCGAGGTCAGCGCAATGTAGACATCGCCCAGGATCTGCGCATCGAGCAGGCCGCCGTGCAATGCACGGTGCGAGTTGTCCACGCCCAGCCGCTTGCACAGTGCATCCAGCGAGTTGCGCTGGCCGGGGAAGCGCTCGCGCGCCATCACCAGGGTATCGATCACCGTGCAGCGGTCGGTGATCTTCCCGTACTGCGGCCCCAGCAGCGACAGCTCGTTGTCGAGGAAGCCCAGGTCGAATGCCGCGTTGTGGATGATCAGCTCGGCGCCATCGATGAAGGCCAGGAACTCGTCGGCGATCTGCGCGAAACCGGGCTTGTCGTCGAGGAACTCCAGGGTCAGCCCGGTGACTTCCTGCGCGCCCTGTTCGAACTCGCAGTCCGGCTTGATGTACTGGTGATAGTTGTTGCCGGTCGGGCGGCGCTTGAACAGCTCCACGCAGCCGATTTCGACGATGCGGTTGCCCTTCTTCCACTCCAGGCCGGTGGTTTCGGTATCGAGGATGATCTGACGCATGGGCTCAGTTTACCGGGCTGGAGTCGCGGATCTGGATGGCCGCGTTGCGCGCCAGGGTATCCACCCGCTCATTGTCCGGATCGCCGGAGTGGCCTTTCACCCAGCGCCAGTCGATCTGGTGCCGCAGCGTGGCCGCATGCAGTCGCTCCCACAGCTCGCGGTTCTTCACCGGGTCGCCGCCAGCGGTCTTCCAGTTCTTGCGGATCCAGCCCGGCATCCACTGGGTCAGGCCCTGCCGCACGTACTGCGAGTCGGTGTAGAGCACGATGTTGCAGGGCTCGGTCAGCGTCTCCAGCCCGGAAATGGCCGCCATCAGCTCCATCCGGTTGTTGGTGGTATGCGCTTCGCCGCCACTCAGTTCGCGCTCATGGCCCTTGTAGCGCAGCAGCGCGGCCCAGCCGCCAGGACCTGGATTGCCGAGGCAGGATCCGTCGGTGTGGATTTCGATGGTTTTCAATACAACTCCAGATCAGGTAGCAACGGTGCCGTGCCAACGCACCGGCAACGGTTTCGGCCCGAGCAGGGCCAGCGTGCGTTTTTCCGCATGGAACAGGCAGGCCGCGCGCAGCGGCGCCCAACCGCCCGGGCGGCGGCTGCCGGCGCCGCGCCAGAGCGGGCCGAGGTAACGCATATCGTCGCATTCCAGCCCATGCCGGCCGAGCAGCAGGCGGATCCGCTGCGGCGTACGCACCACCAGCCCATGCTGGCGCCAGCGCGTGCGGTACGGGCTGAACGGATTGAGGCTGCTCAGCCACAGGTGGCCGCCCGGCATCAGCACGCGCTCGCACTCGTCGAGCAGCAGGTCGGCATCGGCGGCGGTGACATGCTGCAGCACGATCGCATTGACGCTCTCGTTGGCCAGCGGCAGCGGCAACGCGCAGCGGGTATCGCCGGCATAGCCGTGGCCGTGCCGGTGCAGTCGCAGGCCGCGCCCCCCCAGCTGTGCGTCGTCCAGCCAGGCCGCACTCGGCGCGATCCACAACCAGGGCTGGGACGGCAACACCGACAGCTGCGGCAGCAGCAATTGCCGCTCCAGCACGCGCAACGCCGCCGCCGGTTCACTGTCGAACCACGGGGTCTGGCTCGCTTGACGGGTGCTCTGCAGCGCGGGCATGGTCCAATTCTATGCGACTGACTGCCCTGCCCGCATTTGCGGATAACTACATCTGGACGCTGATCGACGACGATGGCGCCGCCGTGGTCGTCGACCCCGGCGATGCTGCGCCGGTACTCGCGCTGGCCGATCAGGGCCTGCGCGTGGACACGATCCTGCTCACCCACCACCACGATGACCACATTGGTGGCGTGCCCGCGCTGCAGGCCCGTTTTCCCGGCGTGCGGGTGATCGCCCCCGTCGAGGAGCGCATCCCCACGGCCACCGAACGGGTCGGCGAAGGTGAACGCGTTCAGGCACTGGGCCGGATGTTCCACGTACTATCCGTGCCCGGGCATACCCGCAGCCACATCGCGTTTCACACTGCTGAACATCTTTTCAGCGGAGATTCGTTGTTCAGCCTGGGCTGTGGACGTCTGTTCGAAGGTACGCCGTCCCAGCTTCTGGCATCGATGCGCAAGCTGGGTGCCTTGCCCGCGCAACTGCTGCTTTGTTGCGCTCATGAGTACACCGTGTCAAATGCCGTCTTCGCGCGGCATGTCGACCCCGCCAACGCTGCCCTGTGGCAGCGCCAAGAGGAGGCTTTGGCCATGCGCCGCGATGACCGTTCCACCCTGCCGGTAACCCTGGCCAACGAATTCGACTGCAATCCTTTCCTGCGTGTGCACACGGCGCCGATTCGTGCGTCGGTATCGGCACACCTGGGCCGTGACGTCGTGGACGACGTCGACGTGATGGCCGGTCTCCGGCATTGGAAAGACGGCTTCCGCGCATGATGCGCCGAAGTCTGCCGCTGGCCCTGGGCCTTGCCCTGGGGCTGGCCGGAACCGCGGGCGCGCAGTCGCTGGGCGCCGGCATCAGCCAGAACCTGACCGCTGCCGCTGCGCTGCCGCTGGATCCGTCCACGCTGCCGGCCGCCTCGGTACGCAATGGCCAGGAGATCTTCACCAGCTTCCGCGACGGCCTGGCCGAACCCAGCTGTGACGCCGAGGCCACCAGCCCGCGCTGGCAGAAGCAGTTCGCCCACGCCCCCTCGCGCCTGGCCAACCAGGATGACGATGCGCTGGTGTTGTTCGGCTACGTGGTCGAAGAGCTGCGCAAGGCCAACCTGCCTACCGAATTCGCGCTGATTCCCTTCGTCGAAAGCGGCTACCGGCCCAATGCCCGCAATGGCAGTGGCCCGACCGGCCTGTGGCAGTTCATCGCCACCACCGCGCGCAACCATCGCGTGCCGATGGCCAACGGCTATGACGGCCGCCTGTCGGCCGTCGATTCGACCCAGGCCGCGGTGCGCTACCTGAAGACCCTGCACGGCATGTTCGGCGGCGACTGGCGCCTGGCCACCATGGCCTACAACGCCGGCGAGTACCGCGTGCTGCAGTCCATGCGCAAGGCCGGCATGAATGCGCAGAACGCCAAGCCCTCGGCATTGCCGGGCCTGTCCCCGGTCACCCATGCCTACGTCGAGAAGCTGCATGCCCTGGCCTGCGTGCTGGAAGACGTGGAAGACCAGCCCGGCGTGATGGCCTCGCTGGACCGCACCGTGCCGGTGCTGAAGGACCACACCCTGCCGGCCGGCACCAGCGTCCAGCAGTGGGCCGCACAGCGCGCCCTGGACCCGGCGAAGATCGCCCGGCTCAACCCCGCGCTGGCATCGGGCGGCCGCGCTTCCGGCACGACCCGCGTGCTGGCTCCTGTCTCGGCCGCCAATGCGACGGCCACGGAGGCGGCGACCGCGCTGGTCGCCAGCGCGGTCCCGGCGGCCACTGCTGTGCCCACGCCGACGGTCGCCAAGACCGTTGCCGCAATCGCCGACCGCCCGCGCAGCCGTCGCCACACCGTGCGTGATGGCGAGTCGGCCTGGACCATCGCCCGCCGCTACGGCATGCCGGTGAAGGCCCTGCTCTCGCTCAACGGCCTGAGCGGCAGCAGCGTGCTGAAGCCCGGTGCGGTGCTGCGCGTCGAAGACTGACGCGCCAGCCAGGCACTGCCCTTGGAGCCGGGCCCATGCTCGGCTTTTTTCTTGCCCTCGAAACATCGCCCGTAGAGTCGAGCTTGCTCGACTGAGCTCCCCGTCGAGCTTGCTCGACTGTTTTTGTGTATCCAGTCGAGCAAGCTCGACTCTACAAAAGGCGGTCGAGCAAGTTCGGCGCCAACCGGCTCCACAAAAAAGGCCCGGCAATGCCGGGCCTTTTCGTTCCTGCTCGCCGCGGGGCTTACAGGTTGGCTTCGGTGGTCTGGACCACGAACTTCTTGCGCATGGCCTCGACGTAGGCCTTGGCTGCCGCCATGCCATCGATCTGGCTCAGCTGGTCCTTCAGCTGCTTCTGCTGCTCGGCGGTCACTTCCTTGATGTCGCCCGGGTTGATCTTGTTCACCGCGAACAGCAGCGCGTGGCCGTTCACGTCAACCTTGCCGTAGCTCGGCTTGCCATTGACCGGCGCCGGCGCACTGAAGATCGCGCGGTGGATGTCCGGGGTCGGCACCGGCTGGCTGCGCGGCAGGCCCGGCATCGGGCTCAGCTGCAGCTTCTCGCTGGCTGCCAGCGACTGCAGGGTGGCGCCGCCCTTCAGCTTGGCCAGCACGGCGTCAGCAGCCTTGTCGCTGGCCTGGCGCTGGCGATCGGCGCGGATCGCGGCGATCACCTGCTCGCGGGCCTTGTCCAGCGGCATCGCCTGCTCCGGCGTATGCGCGGAGACGCGGATGACCACACTGTGGTTGCTGGCGCCGCCCAGGGCGATCGGGTCGCTGGCGGTGCCATCCTGTACCAGCACGTCGGAGAAGGCGGCGCGCAGCACCGCCGGATCAGCGGCGATGCCGCTGGCGGTGGTGCGGGTGATCGGGCCCAGGGTCTGCAGCGGCAGGTTCACTTCCTTGGCTGCAGCCGCCAGATCGCTCGGGCTCTTGTTGATGGCGTCGACCAGGCGGCCAGCCAGCTCGTTGAAGCCGCGCTCACCATCGGCCTTCAGCTGCTCGGCGGCCAGCGTGTCACGCACTTCCTCGAACGACTTGCCCTGGCCACCGCGCACAGCGGCCACCTTGATGATGTGGTAGCCGAAGTCGGTCTTGACCGGGCCGATCACGTCGCCGGCCTTGGCGGCGAACAGGGCGTCTTCGAACGGCTTGACCATCGCACCACGCTCGACCCAACCCAGGTCACCGCCCTGCGCCTTCGAGCCCGGATCTTCCGAGTTGGCCTTGGCCAGCGCCGCGAAGTCGGCGCCGGCGGCCTTGGCTTCGGCGGCAATCTTGTTGGCCTTGGCTTCGGCACCGTCGCCGGTGATCAGGATGTGCGCGGCCTGGCGCTGCTCCGGCGAGGTGAACTTCGCCTTCTCGTCCTCATAGCGCTTGCGCAGGGTCGCTTCGTCGGCCGCGGCCGGTGCCGGCAGGTTGCCGCCGTTGATCTCGACATACTCCAGCGACACGCTCTCGGCCTGGCGGAAATCCTTGCCGTGGCTGTCATACCACTGCTTGATCTGCGCATCGGTGACCGGCGCGGTATCGGCCGGCACTTCCGGCAGCGCGGCCAGCTCGACGTCACGGGTCTCGCCCAGCAGCTTCAGCAGGCGCTCGGTCTCGGACTGGGTGACGAAACCGGAGTTCTGCAGGCCCGACGGAATCACCGACTGCTGCAGGCTCTCACGCACCAGTTCCTGGAACTGGGTCGGGGTACGCGGCGGATTGCCACCGGCCAGCGCCAGGCGATAGTTGTTCTCGTTGAACTTGCCGTTCGAATCGAGGAAGGCCGGGATGGTGGCGATGTACTCGCGCACGGCACCATCGCCGATCACGACACCGGCCTGCTCACCCACCAGGCGCACGACCTGCTCGTCGATCAGCTGGTCGAGCACGGCCAGCTTGTTTTCGGTGCTTTCGAACGCGCGCGGGTCGAAGTTCTCGCCCTGCTGCTGGCGCTCGCGCATGCGTTCCTGCTCGAAACGGGTGCGGAAATCCTGCGCGCTGATCTCGTGGTGCTGCCACAGCATGCGCACCGGCCACCACGACGGCGCCGAACGCCACCAGGTCGGAGGTGCGGAAACCTTGGCCACGTTCTGAGCGCCAACGCCACCAAGGTAGCTGTTGTCGATCACGAACAGGAACGGAATCATCAGCAGCCCCAGGATCACGGTGACGATCCAGCCTGAGGTCTTGTCGCGGAGTTTCTGCAGCATGGTGAGGAATCACAAGGCCTGATTGGCGAGCCCGGCAGTGTAACCCGCTTCGCCGCAGGGACCAAAAGCAGCACCGGCGCGGCCTGCGCGCCCCTTCGCGAGTACACAAAGAAAAAGCCCCCGGCGTGTGCCGAGGGCTTTTAGAGTTGGCGGAGCGGACGGGACTCGAACCCGCGACCTCCGGCGTGACAGGCCAGCATTCTAACCAGCTGAACTACCGCTCCGCGCTGAAACTTTGCAGGTGCCCAGTATATCCGAAGACTCCCTGGAAACCCAGCCCGATGAACACTTTTTTCAAAGTTTTTTCACAGGGACTTAAGAATTCCGCAATGGCGGAGCGGACGGGACTCGAACCCGCGACCTCCGGCGTGACAGGCCAGCATTCTAACCAGCTGAACTACCGCTCCGTTCTTGCAAAAACCTTTTCGCCTTCTTCCCGAACCTTCCGGGGAGAAGACAAGGCCCCCGGCTTCAGACCGGGGGCCTCGATGTAATGGCGGAGCGGACGGGACTCGAACCCGCGACCTCCGGCGTGACAGGCCAGCATTCTAACCAGCTGAACTACCGCTCCGCGTTGTTACCGTTTTTTGTTTTCCGCCGGCCTGGGCCGGGAAGAAAACAAAGCCTCCAGCTTTTGGCCGGAGGCCTCGTTGAATGGCGGAGCGGACGGGACTCGAACCCGCGACCTCCGGCGTGACAGGCCAGCATTCTAACCAGCTGAACTACCGCTCCACACTCAAACTTTTACCGCGGTGCTGTGGTGGGTGCTGAGGGTTTCGAACCCCCGACCCTCTCCGTGTAAAGGAGACGCTCTACCGCTGAGCTAAGCACCCCAGCGAGCCGCTTAGTTTACAGCATCCTTCAGGGCCTTGCCAGCCTTGAACGACGGATTCTTCGAAGCAGCGATCTTGATGGTGTCGCCGGTCTTCGGGTTGCGGCCGGTGCGGGCAGCACGGTCGCGGACCTGGAAGGTACCGAAGCCAACCAGGGTGACCGCATCGCCGTCCTTCAGCGCCTTGGTGACGGCAGCAACGACGGCATCGACAGCGCGGCTGGACTCGGCCTTGGTCAGGTCCGCAGCTTCAGCAACGGCATCGATCAATTCGGTCTTGTTCATTCTCTACAACTCCTTTGGCGGTGGGTTCCGCGGATTCGACAGGGAAGCAACCGCACGCCTTCTGCATGCGGCCGCCATGTGGAAACGGTTCGCCGATTCAGTGATCGCTGACAGCGATCACTCATTCGCGAGTGCTGCTTTTATACCAGCGGCCCTACCCCCACGCAAGCTGGAAAGCCAGTAACGACGCGGGTTTCGGGCCATTGGACAGCGCGCGTCAATGCTTGACGCGCGCGTTTCCACTCGGTTTGGCCTTGCTCCGCACCGTGACACGTTGCGCACTCTTGCGCGCCTTCTTCGGTGCCAACGGACGCTCCAGTGCCAGGTCCAGCACTTCTTCGATGTACTTCACCGGCACGATCTTCAGATCGCGGGTGACGTTGGCCGGGATGTCAGCAAGGTCCTTGCGGTTCTCTTCCGGAATGATGACCGTGCGGATGCCGCCGCGCAGCGCAGCCAGCAGCTTCTCCTTCAGGCCACCAATGGCGGTGACGCGACCGCGCAGGGTGATCTCGCCGGTCATCGCCACGTCGGCACGCACCGGCACCTTGGTCAGCATCGACACCAGCGAGGTGACCATCGCCGCACCGGCACTGGGGCCGTCCTTCGGCGTGGCACCGTCCGGCACGTGCAGGTGCACGTCGTGCTTCTGCAGGAAGTCGCTGTCGATGCCGAAGCCGACCGCGCGCGAGCGCACCACCGACAACGCCGCCGACGCCGATTCCTTCATCACGTTGCCGAGCTGGCCGGTCAGGATCAGCTGGCCCTTGCCCGGCACCAGCGTCGATTCGATCTGCAGCAGATCGCCACCGACTTCGGTCCAGGCCAGGCCGGTGACCAGGCCGATCTCGTTCTCTTCCTCGGCACGGCCGAAGTCGAAGCGACGCACGCCCAGGTACTTGTCCAGGTTCTTGCTGGATACGCTCACCAGCGCCTTCTTCTTGGCACCCTTCTTTGCCTTCACCGGCTGCGGGCCGGCCAGCGCGATCTCCTTCACCACCTTGCGGCAGATCTTGGCGATCTCGCGTTCCAGGTTGCGCACGCCCGATTCGCGCGTGTAGTAGCGCACGATGTCTTGGATGGCATCGCTGCCGATCTCCAGTTCTTCCGGCTGCAGGCCGTTGGCCTTGATCTGCTTAGGCACCAGGTAGCGGGTGGCGATGTTGAGCTTCTCATCCTCGGTATAGCCGGGGATGCGGATCACTTCCATGCGGTCCAGCAGCGGGCCCGGGATGTTCAGCGAGTTCGAGGTGGCCACGAACATCACTTCGGACAGGTCCAGGTCCACTTCCAGGTAGTGGTCGTTGAACGCGTTGTTCTGCTCCGGGTCGAGCACTTCCAGCAGCGCCGAAGACGGGTCGCCGCGGAAATCCATCGACATCTTGTCGATCTCGTCGAGCACGAACAGCGGGTTCTTGCTGCCGACCTTGTTGAGGTTCTGCACGATGCGGCCCGGCATCGAACCCACATAGGTACGGCGATGGCCACGGATCTCGGCTTCGTCGCGGACGCCGCCCAGCGACATGCGCACGAACTTGCGGTTGGTGGCCTTGGCGATGGACTGGCCCAGCGAGGTCTTGCCCACGCCCGGCGGCCCGACCAGGCACAGGATCGGGCCCTTCATCTGCTTCACGCGCGACTGCACCGCCAGGTACTCAAGGATGCGTTCCTTGACCTTCTCCAGGCCGTAGTGATCGGCGTCGAGGGTGTCCTGCGCGGCCTTCAGGTCCTTGCGCACCTTGCTGCGCTTCTTCCACGGCACGCCCAGCAGCCACTCCAGGTAGTTGCGCACGACCGCCGCTTCGGCCGACATCGGCGACATCTGCTTGAGCTTGTTCAGTTCGTTGCGCGCCTTGGCTTCAACGGCCTTCGGCATGCCGGCTTCGGCGATCTTGCGGGCCAGCTCTTCCAGCTCGCCCGGCGCGTCGTCCAGGTCACCCAGTTCCTTCTGGATGGCCTTCATCTGTTCGTTGAGGTAGTACTCGCGCTGGCTCTTCTCCATCTGCGACTTCACACGGCCGCGGATGCGCTTCTCCATCTGCTGCACGTCGATCTCGCCATCGACCAGGCCGACCAGCATCTCCAGGCGATCACCCACGGCCAGCGTTTCCAGCAGGCGCTGCTTGTCGGCCAGGCGCACGCTGATGTGCGCGGCGATGGTGTCGGCCAGGCGCGCCGGCTCATCGATGCCCGACAGCGTCTGCAGCAGTTCCGGCGGTAGCTTGCGGTTGGTCTTCACGTACTGCTCGAACAGCGACATCAGCGAGCGGGCGATCGCCTCGACCTCGCGGGCTTCGCGCTCGTCGGTGGCATCGATCTCCACGGCCTGGCCGTGCAGCGAGCCGTTGCGCTCGTCGACGTGGGTCACCTGCACGCGCGACAGGCCTTCGACCAGCACCTTGATGGTGCCGTCGGGCAGCTTCAGCAGCTGCAGCACCTGCGCCAGCGTGCCGACCTGGTAGAGGTCGGCCGCATGCGGGTCGTCGGTCTCGGCCGACTTCTGCGCCAGCAGCAGGATGCGCTTGTCCGATTCCATTGCCTGTTCAAGCGCGTGCATGGACTTGTCACGGCCGACGAACAGCGGGATGACCATGTGCGGGAACACCACTACGTCGCGCAGCGGCAGGACCGGCAGGTCGAGGGTTTCACTTGGGGAACGGGCCATGGGGGCTCCAGGGAAGGGGAAAACCGCCTCCGGGAGGGCATCTTCCGGAGACAAAAAAAGCCGATGGTCCCGTTATGGGGCCATCGGCTTTCAGATGCAAGGCATTCCTTGAAAATCCTTTCCAATCAACAACCTGGAAGGATCACTCGGCGCCTGCGGCCTTCTGTTCAGGGGCCGCGGGGGTCTGGTAGATCAGGTACGGCTCGGACTTGTGCTCGATCACCGACTCGTCCACCACCACCTTGCTGACGTTTTCCTGCGACGGCAGGTCGTACATGGTGTCCAGCAGGACCGATTCGACGATGGTGCGCAGGCCACGGGCGCCGGTCTTGCGCTTGAGCGCCTTCCTGGCGATGGCCGACAACGCGTCCGGACGGAACTCCAGCTCGACGTTCTCCATCTCGAACAGCTTCTTGAACTGCTTGGTGATGGCGTTCTTCGGCTCGGTCAGGATCTTGATCAGGGCCGGCTCGTCCAGCTCTTCCAGGGTCGCCACCACCGGCAGGCGGCCGACGAACTCGGGAATCAGGCCGAACTTGATCAGGTCTTCCGGCTCGACCTCGGCCAGCACCTTGCCCACTTCCTGCTTGCGCTCGCTGCTCTTGACCTTGGCGCCGAAACCGATGCTGCCGACGTCGGTGGAGCGGGCCTGGATCACCTTGTCCAGCCCGGCGAACGCGCCGCCGCAGATGAACAGGATGTTCTTGGTGTCCACCTGCAGGAATTCCTGCTGCGGATGCTTGCGGCCGCCCTGCGGCGGAACGCTGGCCACGGTGCCTTCGATCAGCTTCAGCAGGGCCTGCTGCACGCCTTCGCCGGACACATCGCGGGTGATCGACGGGTTCTCGCTCTTGCGCGAGATCTTGTCGATCTCATCGATGTAGACGATGCCCTGCTGCGCCTTCTCGACGTCGTAGTCGCACTTCTGCAGCAGCTTCTGGATGATGTTCTCCACGTCCTCGCCCACGTAACCGGCTTCGGTCAGCGTGGTGGCGTCGGCCATGGTGAACGGCACGTTGAGCAGGCGGGCCAGGGTCTCGGCCAGCAGCGTCTTGCCCGAACCGGTCGGGCCGACCAGCAGGATGTTCGACTTCGCCAGTTCGACGTCGTCGTTCTTCTGCCGGCTCTCGATGCGCTTGTAGTGGTTGTACACGGCCACGGCCAGGGTGCGCTTGGCACGGTTCTGGCCGATCACGTACTGGTCGAGAACCTCGAGGATCTCGCGCGGCTTGGGCAGCGAACTGCGCGCCGACTGCGCCTTTTCCTCGAGTTCCTCACGGATGATGTCGTTGCACAGCTCCACGCACTCATCGCAGATGAATACGCTCGGACCCGCAATCAGCTTGCGCACTTCATGCTGGCTCTTGCCGCAGAAAGAGCAGTAGAGGATCTTGCCGGTGTCCGTGGAACGACCTTGGCGGTCTTCGCTCATGCTTCGCTTACCCAGTTACCCCACCCGCTGAACGGGGGTTCGATTCGAGAATAGCACAGGGCCGAGGGGACACCAGTCCCGCCCGACCCTGCAGGAACGGGGCCTGCCGGGCCCCGTGAAGGCCGGTCAACCGGCCTGGATCGACTCATCCGGACGACGCTCCAGGACCTGGTCGACCAGACCGTAGGCCTGCGCTTCGAAAGCGCTCTTGAAGTTGTCGCGCTCGGTGTCACGGGCGATCGTCTCCAGCGACTGGCCGGTGTGCTTGGCCAGCACCTCGTTCAGGCGCGAACGCAGGGTCAGGATCTCACGCGCGTGGATGTCGATGTCGGTGGCCTGGCCCTGGTAGCCGCCCAGCGGCTGGTGGATCATCACGCGCGAATTCGGCAGCGCGTAGCGCTTGCCGGCTTCACCGGCGGCCAGCAGCAGGGCGCCCATCGAGGCCGCCTGGCCGATGCAGGTGGTGCTCACATTCGGCTTGATGTACTGCATGGTGTCGTAGATCGCCATGCCGGCGGTGACCACGCCACCCGGCGAGTTGATGTAGATGTTGATGTCCTTTTCCGGGTTTTCCGATTCCAGGAACAGCAACTGCGCCACCACCACGTTGGCCATGTGATCGTCGATCGGGCCCACGAGGAAGATCAGGCGCTCCTTCAACAGGCGCGAATAGATGTCGTAGGCACGCTCGCCGCGGCTGGTCTGCTCGACCACCATCGGAACCAGGTTCAGGGCTTTGGTTCGGTTGTCCATTACGTGAGGTACCTATCTTGGGGGGAAACAACCCCGCGCCGGCAAAGGCGCGGGGCATTCGGTGATCCGCCCGGGCTTACTGGCGGATCGCGTCCTGGAACGACAGTTTTTCTTCGGTGTGCTGGGCACGCTCGGCGATCCAGTCGATCACCTGCTCTTCCATCACGCGGTTCTGCAGGCCAGACATCAGCTGGGGGTCGTTGCGGTACATCTCAATGACCTGCTCCGGCTCTTCGTAGGTCGAAGCGATCAGGCGCATCGTTTCGTTCAGGCGCTTGGCTTCCAGGCGCAGGTCGTTGGTACGGGCCACTTCACCGACCAGCAGGCCGACCAGCACGCGCTTGGCGGCAGCGTCCTTGAAGCCTTCATGGGCATCGGCCGGGATCTCACCGACGTTCTGGCCGTTGCGGCGGATCTGCTCCACCTGCTGGGCCAGCATGGCGCGGGCTTCGTTCTCGACCAGGCGCGGCGGCATTTCCACCGAAGCGTAGGCGGCGATCAGCTGCTCGCCCACTTCACGACGCAGGCGGTTCATCAGGGCGCCCTTCAGCTCGCGCTCCAGGTTGGCACGGATGTCGCTGCGGAACTGCTCGACGTCGCCGCCCTTCACGCCAAAGCTCTTGATGAAGGCTTCGTCGACCGCCGGCACGACCGGCTCGGACACCTCGGCAACCTTGACGGTGACCTGCACGGTCTTGCCGGCCAGTACCGGCACGCGCCAGTCAGCCGGGAACTCGACGTCCAGGGTCTTCTCTTCACCCTTGGCCAGGCCGACCAGGCCCTTCTCGATGGTGTCGAACATCATGCCCTGGCCGAGCACGATCGAACCCTTCTCGGTGCCCTCGGCCGGCAGGCGCTCTTCGCCGGCCTGCGACCAGGTTTCCACGGCGACCAGGTCGCCGTCCTGCGCGCCACGGCTGACCGGGGCCCAGGTACGACGCTGGTTCTGCAGGTTCTCGATCATCTGGTCGATGTCGGCGTCGGTGATTTCGGCGCTGTGGCGCACCACGGTCAGCTTGCTGACGTCGATGTCGCCGAAGTCCGGCACCACTTCCACGGTGGCCACGAACGAGAACTCACCCTCGTCGCCCTTGTCGATGCGCGGGCTGCCGACGATGCGCAGGTCGTGCTCACGCACGGCGGCATCGAAGGTTTCGCGCAGCAGGCCGTCCAGCGCTTCGCCACGGACCTGCGCGCCGAAGCGCTGCTCGATCACCTTGGCCGGCACCTTGCCCGGACGGAAACCCTTGATGCGGGTGGTGCGGGCGATTTCGCCCAGGCGGCCGACGATGTGGCTCTGCAGACGGTCTTCCGGCAGCGAGAAGCTCAGGCGGCGTTCCAGGTTGCCGGTGGATTCGATCGAAGCTTGCATGTTGACTCCTGCCACCGGTGGCCCAGGCCCCCGGCTCGATGATTGGGATGAAACGGTTGTAAGGACACGGCGTCTGGGACGCGCCTGCTTGCCGCAGCCCTTTAGTTTCGCCCAATTCGGCCTGCACTGCCAGCGCGTGCCGGGTCAAGGGGCGCAGAGGGCCCGATCAGGGCGGGGACAGGCCGGCACTGGTGCGAAAGGGGGGACTCGAACCCCCACGCCTTGCGGCACTGGAACCTAAATCCAGGGCGTCTACCAATTCCGCCACTTTCGCGTGGCCGGCACAGGCGTTCATTGTCGCAGGCAGGGGCGGGAAGCGGAAGTCCTGCACAAAACTGAACATGGCCGTCCCGGCGAGCAACGGCCCTCCGGGACGGCGCTGGTTCAGTGCGGCGGTTCGGTTCGGGCGGGCGCCGTTGCAGCGCCCTGCCCGGCTGCTGGATCCGCTTCGCGGACCTCCACGCCCCCCTCGTCAGCACGGCGCAGCTCCACCACATCAGGGGCGGCGCCACCCTCCGGCGATACCGGCCGTGCCGGAACAGCCTCCACGTTGGCATCGCGCTCGACGGTCTGCGCCGGATCACTGCCGGGCGCGCAGGCCACCAGTGCCACCAGTGCCACCAGCGCGACGGGAACCCTCGCCATCGTGCGCAGTCGATTGATATCGGCCATCAACATCTTCCTTCGTGCATGCGCCATCGGCGCGGAAGATCCATTGGGTTCGATGGAGAACGCGATGCGGTGAGAAGCAGCGCACAGCATTGAAAACACTGATGACGCATATGCCACTGATTTCAGCACCGCTTCAGCAGATCCACGCCATGCGTGGGTGAAGCGCAACCCGGCGTACGGACAAGAAAAAAGCCACTTGGCGAACCAAGTGGCTTTCGTCTGGTGGGCTGTCAAGGATTCGAACCTTGGACCTATTGATTAAGAGTCAACTGCTCTACCAACTGAGCTAACAGCCCGAAATCGGGGCGCGAATTATGACCCGATCCGCTCGGTGGCTGCAAGCGCTTTTTTCAACATCGTTGAAACCAGCACCACATCCAGCTGCCTCTGCAGAACGGCACCAGGCCGGACTCCGCAGGGCGTGATCCATCGCAACGAAGGAGTCACACTAATAAGAAAAAAGCCACCTGGCGTACCAGGTGGCTTCCGTCTTGGTGGGCCGTCAAGGATTCGAACCTTGGACCTATTGATTAAGAGTCAACTGCTCTACCAACTGAGCTAACGGCCCGTGAAACTCAGATGCACATTGTAGCGTGCTTTCTGTTTATTGCAATACCGTTTCGGCTGCGCCGATGCGGTTGAATCAGTGGGGTGGCTGAGGGGATTCGAACCCCCGACCACCGGAATCACAATCCGGTACTCTAACCAACTGAGCTACAGCCACCACTGAAACTTTTGCTCCCTCGCCGATACCACTGACGCTGGAACTCAAACCTTTGCCTGGAGACTGTCACCGAAGTTCCGGTCCGCCGAAGCGAGTCCGATATTCTGGTGGAGTCTGTGGGCTTTTGCAAGCACTTCTTCACATCTGCCGATACGACCCCGGTGCCTCGCCAATGGCGCGCCCGACAGGAATCGAACCTGTAACCGCCGGCTTAGAAGGCCGGTGCTCTATCCAGTTGAGCTACGGGCGCCCGAACCGGAACGATGTCCAATCCGACGTGGCGTGGGATTGGTCGGGGTAGAGGGATTCGAACCCCCGACATCCTGCTCCCAAAGCAGGCGCGCTACCAGACTGCGCTATACCCCGGTCTTGCAATCCCCTCGGGCCAGGCCCGGGGAGTCGTTCATTGTCGCCAAGCGCATCGCGAACTGTCAACGCAGGCGCGACCGATCATTGAACCCGCCACGGCGCCCTGCATGTCCATCGGCTATGCTCGCGGACATCGGCCGGATGGCCGTCCCGACCCTCATTCGCACGGAGAACACGCATGCGCAGCGGCAACCCGGCTCTTTCCGAGTCGACCTTCCTCGACCTCGCCAGCGGCTCGGTGGTGACCAGCCCCGGCCAGGTGATGACCCTCAACGGCACCGCCAACAAGACCGGCATCCTGCTGCTGCTGGCCGTGCTGACCGCAGCCTTTGCCTGGAACCAGTCCGTCAACGAGTACGGCGAGGTCATGGGCGCAGCCAAGCTGTATGCCATGGGCGGCGCGATCGGCGGGCTGGTGCTGGCGCTGATCACCATCTTCAAGAAGGAATGGTCGCCGGTCACCGCACCGATGTACGCGCTGGTCGAGGGCCTGTTCCTGGGCGCCGTCTCGGCGCTGTTCAACATGAAGTACCCGGGCATCGTGTTCCAGGCCGTGCTGCTGACCTTCGGCACGCTGGCCGCGCTGCTGTTCGCGTACCGCAGCGGCGTGATCAAGGCCACCGAGAACTTCAAGATGGGCGTGGTGGCTGCCACCGGCGGCATCGCCCTGCTCTACCTGGCCTCGTTCGTACTGGGCTTCTTCAACATCAACGTCCCGGTGATCCACGACTCCAGCTGGCTGGGCATCGCCTTCAGCCTGTTCGTGGTGGTGGTGGCGGCACTGAACCTGGTGCTGGACTTCGACTTCATCGAGACGGGCGTGGCCCAGCGCGCGCCGAAGTACATGGAGTGGTATGGCGCATTTGGCCTGATGGTGACCCTGGTCTGGCTGTACATCGAATTCCTGCGCCTGCTGTCGAAGATCCAGCAGCGCTGAGCCACGCCATGCCGTAAACGACAAAGGGCGCCCGGGTGGCGTCCTTTTTCTTTGACGCATCAGCGCGCCAGCAGCGCCGGAAGCGACGAGGCCAGCAGCGCGATGCCCGACGCGGTCAGCAGGCTCAGCACGAGCTGGCGGAAGCGCGCCTCGCTGATGCCGATGTAGACCCGCGCGCCGAGCAGGGCCGGCAGCAGCATGGCCGGCGCCACGATGGCGAAATACGGCAGCATCTGCCGGTTCACCAGGCCACTGCCCACATAGGTGGCCATGGTCACCGCCAGCATCGCGAGGTTGAAGTTCTGGATGACCGCGCGCTGCTCATCCTTGCCGAAACCACGCAGCGTGCTCCACAACGTCGGCACGGGCCCGGCGAATCCACCGATGCCGCTGAGCACACCACCGGCCATGCCGGCGATCGCGTCACCCAGGCGGCCGCCCGCGCGGATCGGCGGCAACGACCGCGCCATCAGCATCACCGGGCACCACAGCGCGAGGAAGCCCCCCAGCAGCGCCTTGAACCACTCCATGTCCAGCTGCGGCAGCACCATCACGCCCAGCGGGATGCCCGCCAGACCACCCAGCACGAATGGCAGCAGCAGACGCAGGTTGAATCCGCGGCGCACGGTGAACACCGCGACCAGCTGGCCGACCAGCGCGCCGAATACCGACAGCGTCGCCGCCAGTCGCGGCTCCAGCCCCCACGCCCAGAACGACATCGCCACCATGCCGAACGCGAAACCCGACAGGCCCTGCACGAATCCGGCGACGATCGCGCCGAGCGCGACCAGCAGATAGACCGACTCCATCACCACCTCGGTTGCGGTTGCATGGCTACCCAGCCGCGCCACTCTGCGCAGCGTAGTGCGCTGCGAGATGCTCGACCAGCGCACGCACCTTCGGCGCCAGTGCACGCGCATGCGGATACAGCGCGAAGTAGCGGCGCTGTCCGGCGTGCCAGGCCGGCAGCACCCGGATCAAACGACCGGCGCGCAGGTCCTCCTGCACGGTCAGCGCAGTGAACAGACTGACGCCCATTCCGGCCAGCGTCGCCGCATACAGCGCCGGTGTGGCGTCCACGCGCAGGCGTTGCCCGGCGTCGATGGTCACGGTCGCACCGCGTGGCCCGTGCAGTTGCCAGGGCGGCATCGACGGCGTGGGACTGAAACCCAGCCGCAGGTGCTGCGAGAGATCCGACGCCTGCCGGGGCAGTCCGTGGCGCGCCAGGTAGCCAGGCGCGGCCACCAGGATGCGCGGGCAGCTGGCCAGCTCGCGTGCAACCAGCTGGCTGTCCGGCAATGATGGCGCGATGCGCAGCGCAAGATCGAAACCACCGCCCACCACATCGACCAGCTGATCATCGGCGGAAAGATCCAGCGCCACCTGCGGGTAGCGCTGCAGGAACGTCGGCAGCCAATGCGGCAGCTCCTGGCTGGCCACCACCTGCGGCACGCTGATGCGTACGGTGCCACTGGGTTGAGCCTGTCCGGCACGTGCCTGGTCATCCGCTTCCTGCAGGCGATCGAGCAATGATGCCGCCTGGCGGTAGTAGCCACGTCCGGCTTCGGTCAGTGACAGCCGGCGGCTGTTGCGGTCCAGCAGGCGTACCTGCAGGTGTTCTTCCAGCTGCCGCAGTTGCCGCGACATGGCCGAATGGGTCGTCCCCAATCGCTCGGCGGCAGCGGTGAAGCTGCCCGCATCGACGATGGCACGCAGCGCGCGCAGGGCGGCGAATTGATCCATCAGCGGGCGGCTCCGGTTGGCAGGACCCGCGATGTGCGGGCCCTGCCAGCTTATCAAGCGCCGCCGCCGGCCTTGCGCACCGGCAGCGCCAGGATCGCGTCAGTGGTCATGACATCGCCGAATGTGTCCTCGATCTGGGCCAGCGCGGCCTCGTGCAGCGCGCGATGGCCGATGTGCTGGCCACCGGCCAGGTCCAGGTCGCGGCTGGCCGTTGCATCGGACGACACGATCACCCGGTAGCCACGCGGTGCCGCGGCGGCATCGCGGGCGGCGCCGGCCACGCAGGCATGGGTCTGCAGGCCGGTGACGATCAGGGTGTCGATGCCCGCCTGCTTCAGCACGGTGTCGATCACTGCCGCAGAGCCGCCAGCGAACACGCTGACGTTGTCCTTCTGCACCACGGTCTCGCCGGCCCGCGGCTGCATGTCGCGATGGAAGGCGGCATTGGCACTGCCCTGCGCGAACAGCGGCGCACCTGCTGGCAGCACATGCTGCACGTGGATGACGCGGATGCCATTGGCATCGGCGAAGTCGATCAGGCGGCGGGTCTGGCGCAGCGCGGCCACGCCATCGGGGATGACCATGCGGCCACCGGCAAAGCCAGGCGCGGCCTTGGCATCGAAGTACTCGTTCTGGAAATCGATCACCAGCACGGCGGTCTTGGCCGCATCCAGCGAAGCGGCGACCGGGGCGCCAGCCATGTGGCGGATGGTGGGATGGGCCGGCTCGGCGGCGACGACCGGGGCGGTGGCGGCCATGCCGATCAGGCTGGCCAGGCCAAAGGCGGTGAGGTTCATCGGACGACTCCTGTGCGGTGGAAAGTGGGCACAGGATGCGGAGCGGATGGCGCACGAACCAGCAGTGAAGCAGCACACGATCTGTGCAGATAGCGCACAGACCGATAGTGTAGTGTCGAGCCATGCTCGACTGCTCTTCGCGTGAGCCCCATAAGAAAGCAAAAGCCGTCGGCATGGCTCGATGCTACAGAAGCGCAGAAACGCAACGGGGCGCCCGAAGGCGCCCCGCTGTGGGTCCAACCGAGGCTGGCCGACCGCTTACAGGCGGCTGGCGATGGCCTGGGCGAAGCTCATGGTGGTACCGGTGCCACCCAGGTCGCCGGTCAGCGAGTCCTTGGCTTCCATGGTGGCCACGATCGCCTTGCGCAGGCGCTCGGCATTTTCCGGCTGGCCGACGTGGTCCAGCATCTGCGCGGCTGCCAGCAGCAGCGCGCACGGATTGGCCTTGCCCTGGCCGGCGATGTCCGGTGCAGTACCGTGCACGGCTTCGAAGATCGCCGCGTCCTTGCCGATGTTGGCACCCGGGGCCAGGCCCAGGCCGCCGACCAGGCCCGCGCACAGGTCGGAGATGATGTCGCCGAACAGGTTGGTGGTGACGATCACGTCGAACTGTTCCGGACGCATCACCAGCTGCATGCAGCAGTTGTCGACGATCATTTCCTGGAACTCGATCTCCGGGTACTGCGCGGCCACTTCGCGGGCGACGTTCAGGAACAGGCCCGAGGTCGACTTGATGATGTTGGCCTTGTGCACGGCGGTGACCTTCTTGCGGCCGGTGCTCTTGGCCAGCTCGAAGGCGTAGCGCACGATGCGCTCGGAGCCCTTGCGGGTGATGCGGGTGCCGGAGAAGGCGGTCTCGCCATCGGCCGACACTTCCTGGCCTTCGGCCAGGTACGCACCTTCGGTGTTCTCACGAACGGTGATCAGGTCAACGTTGTCGAAACGCGACTTGGTGTTCGGGAAGGTGTGCGCCGGACGCACGTTGGCGTACAGGTCGAAGTGGCGGCGCAGGCTGACGTTGATCGAGGTGAAGCCACCACCGACCGGGGTGGTCAGCGGGCTCTTCAGCGCCACCTTGTTGCGCGCGATCGATTCCAGGGTCACCGCCGGCATCAGGTCGCCGTGCTTTTCCAGGGCCACCAGGCCGGCGTCGGCGTCCTCGTACTCCAGGCCAGTCTTGAGCTGGTCGAGCACGAACAGGGTGGCGTCCATGATTTCCGGGCCAATGCCGTCGCCGCGGATGACCGTAATTTTCTGCGTCATTGATCGATGTTCCGAACAGGGGGAAAAACGCCGTCCGGACGTGCCCGGAAACGCCGGCGCAAAGGAAGTTTCACCGGCAATTATGCCTGAGCCGGGCCCGGCTACCCAAGTAGACCATGGTCCTGACCCCGGCAAAGGCATAATTGCCCGCGCATTCTTCCTCTACCCCCGCCTGTCGGCGCGCCCCTTCAACAAGAAGGGGCTCCTTGGCTGCTGGATCGCGGGGGAGGCCCCGCGCGCGCTCTCGGTAGTGCCGGCCGCTGGCCGGCAACTTCGGCCATGTCGGGTTCAGGCGATGCCGGCCAGGGCCGGCACTTCCTTCAGTGTTCGTGCGCTGCCGGGGGGGCGGCGCCGCCTTCGAGCTGGTCGAGGAAATCGACCGCGCGGCGCAGGTGCGGGATCACGATCGAGCCGCCGACCACCAGGCCGACCGAGAAGGTCTCGAAGAACTCTTCGCGGGTCACCCCGGCGTCCTTGCACTGGGCCACGTGGTAGCTGATGCAGTCGTCGCAGCGCAGCACCATCGAGGCCACCAGGCCCAGCAGTTCCTTGGTCTTCACGTCCAGCGCGCCGGCCTGGTAGGTCTGCGTATCCAGCGCGAAGAAGCGGCGCACCACCTGGTTCGGTTCGCCCAGGATGCGCTCGTTCATGCGCTTGCGGAAGTCGGTGAACTCGGCGATGCGGTCCTTGCTGCCGTCGTCGGCCGCGCTCATGCCTGGCCCTGCCCGGCCAGCAGCGGCTCGAGCTTGCCTTCACGGTGCAGGGCCATCATGTCGTCGTAGCCGCCGACATGGACATCGCCGACGAAGATCTGCGGCACGCTGGTGCGGCGGGTCAGCACCATCATCTTCTCGCGCTCGGCCGGGTCCAGGTCGATGCGGACCTCGGTCCACTGCTGGCCCTTGCTCTTCAGGAAGTTCTTGGCGGCCACGCAGTACGGGCAGACGGCGGTGGAATAGATGGTGATGGCGGGGGCACCGCCGGCGGTCTGGGCTGTCACGGGAAACTCCACGATGGATCGACGGTCCATATATGGTACCGGTGCGCTGGAATTTCCACGCCACGGCCGCAACACTGTGGATTAACGAATGGTTGCCCCCTGCCCTGCCACGCTGGGCGCGCCCTGCCCGAGGACCTCCTGCTTGCGAGCCCTGCTGCTGACTACCGCCATCACCCTGGCCCTGGCCATGCCGCTGGCCCAGGCCCAGGAGAAGCTGCCCGACATCGGTTCCTCGGCCGGCGAACTGCTGACCCCGGCGCGCCAGGCCGAGTATGGCGCGATGATGCTGCGCGAGCTGCGCAACTACGGTTATCTGCTCGACGATCCGCTGGTCAACGACTGGCTGCAGACCATGGGTACCCGGCTTGGCTCCAACAGCGACCAGCCGCGGCAGCCGTACACGTTCTTCGTGATGAAGGACCGCCAGATCAACGCCTTCGCCACGCTGGGCGGCTACATCGGGGTCAATGCCGGCCTGGTATTGACCGCCGAGCGCGAGGACGAGGTAGCGGCAGTGCTGTCGCATGAAATCGCCCACGTCACCCAGCAGCACGTGCTGCGTGGGGTCGAGCGCGCCCAGCGCGACCAGATCCCGATCCTGCTGGGCATGCTGGCCGCGGTGGTGGCCGCACAGGCCAGCAACAGCACCTCCTCCGGCAACGCGACCATGGCCGCGATCAGCTCGGGCATGGGCCTGATGCAGCAGCGGCAGATCAACTACACCCGGTCCAACGAATCCGAGGCCGACCGCCTTGGCATCCGCACCCTGGCCCGCAGCGGCTACGACGTGGACGCCATGGCCGGCTTCTTCGAGCGGATGGCGGCGGCGATGCGTGGCAACGAAGGCGGCTACAGCGTGCCGGAGTTCCTGCGCACCCACCCGGTCAACATCACCCGCATCAGCGAAGCCAAGGCCCGTGCCGAGCAGATGAAGAAGGACACGGTGCTGCTGACCACCAGCACCCCCAGCGGCGAACGCAGGGAGCGGGTGGACCCGGCTGACCCCAGCCTGGCCGAACCGCTGCTGCGCGGCAACAATCCGCTGCTGCCCAGCAGCGTGCTGCGCATCCCGATCGGCCAGCTCAGCCGCGGTGCCAGCGGCGACTTCGACTGGGCACGCGAGCGCCTGCGGGTGCTCAGCGCCGACTCCACCGCCGAACTGGAGCGCGAATACGCCGACATGGCCAAGCGCCAGAAGGATGGCCTGAACGACGCCCAGCGCTATGGCCAGGCCCTGGCCGTCATGCGCGGCGGCCGCGCCGGTGCCGGGCAGGCCCGGCAGACCCTGGCCACCCTGCTGCAGACCCGCCCGGACAACCTGTGGCTGGCGCTGGGGCTGGGCGAGGCCGAATCGCGCGCCGGCCAGGCCGCCCAGGCCAACAGCCGCTTCGAACAGCTGCTGCGCGAGCACCCCAACAGCCGCCCGGTGGCCCTGACCTATGCCGAGATCCTGAACGAACAGGGCAGCCGCGAGGCCGGCCAGCGCGCGCAGGCCATGCTGCGGCCGCTGTTGTCGCAAAGCGGTAACGATCCGGTCTTCCAGCAGCGATACGCCCGCGCCAGCGAACTGGCCGGCGACAGCGTGCGCGCCAGCGAGGCCTATGCCGAGGCGGCCTTCCTCAGCGGTCGTCCGGAGCAGTCGCTGATCCAGTTGCAGGCGCTCAAGCGCAACCCGGCGCTGGATTATGTCGGCCGGGCACGGGTGGACGCGCGCATCGAAGCGATCACCCCCACCGTGCTGGAACTGCGCCGCCAGGGCGTGCAAGACCCCGACCTCGACCGCCGCTGAGCGCCGCATGACCGACCGATGGCAATCCAGGCCGGTTCCGGCCAGGCAGTCACAAACATGTCATCAAACCGTAGTCTACTGGCACCACTCCAGTAACCGAGCCCTACGGTGTCCTCGTGCAGAAACGCATCCTGATCGTCGATGACGAGCCCGCGATCCGTGAAATGGTCGCCTTCGCCCTGCGCAAGGGCGACTACGAACCTGTCCACGCCGGCGATGCCCGCGAGGCGCAGACCGCGATCGCCGACCGCGTGCCCGACCTGATCCTGCTGGACTGGATGCTGCCAGGCACCAGTGGCCTGGACCTGGCCCGCCGCTGGCGCAAGGAAACGCTGACCCGCGAAGTGCCGATCATCATGCTGACCGCCCGCGGCGAAGAGAACGATCGCGTCGGCGGGCTTGAAGCCGGCGTCGACGACTACGTGGTCAAGCCGTTCTCGGCGCGCGAACTGCTGGCCCGCATCCGTGCGGTGATGCGCCGCGCGCGCGAGGACGACGAGGACGGCAGCGTGGCGGTCGGCCCGATCCGCATCGATGGCGCCGCCCATCGCGTGTTCGCCAACGACCAGCCGGTGCCGATCGGCCCGACCGAATACCGCCTGCTGCACTTCTTCATGACCCACCCCGAGCGCGTCTACACCCGCGCCCAGCTGCTTGACCATGTCTGGGGTGGCAGCGTGTACGTGGAGGAGCGCACCATCGACGTGCATATCCGCCGCCTGCGCAAGACGCTGGAACCGTTCAACGCCGAGAACATGGTGCAGACCGTGCGCGGCGCCGGCTACCGCTTCTCTACTGCAACCTGAGCCTCGTCGTGCCGGCACCGCGCACCCGCGGGTGCCGGTGCCGGCAACTCTGCTATAACCCTCGGTTCATCCCAGTGAACCGCCGCACCTCAACGACGAGATCGCAATGCCCCGCCACATCCGCTCTGCCTGGTTGAAGACCCTGGCCACCGTCGCCGCGGTACTGCTGTTCGCCGGACTGGTGGGGTGGTTCTCGGGCCATCTGTGGCTGTGCATCGCACTGGGCGCGCTGGCTACCCTGGCCTGGCATTACTGGCGCCTGCGCAGCGTGCTGCGCCGCCTGACCGCGCGCCAGCGCTGGGACACCGCCGACGAAGGCACCGGCGTCTGGAACGAACTGGACCGCCTGCTGTACCGCAACCAGGTGGAAATGCGCGTGCGCAAGCGCCGCCTGCTGGACATGCTGCGCAGCTACCGTGCGGCAGCCGCCGCACTGCCCGATGCGGTGGTGGTGCTGGACCGCAACAGCCAGCGCGTGCAGTGGTTCAACGAAGCGGCCACCGCGCTGCTTGGCCTGCACCATCCCGGTGACCTCGGCGAAGCGCTGGTCGAACGGCTGCAGCCGATGCCGCTTGCCCACTGGCTGGCCGGTGGCCGCAATGCCGAACCGATCCTGGACGTGCCCTCGCCGGTTGATCCGGCGATCCGCCTCAACCTGCGCCTGATTCCCTATTCGTCGGACTACTGGCTGCTGATCGCCCGCGACGTCAGCAAGCTGCTGCGCCTGGAACAGGTCCGCCGTGACTTCGTGGCCAACGTTTCGCACGAACTGCGCACGCCGCTCACCGTGGTCCACGGCTACCTGGACATGATGGACCCGGACGATTTCCCCGGCACCGGGCCGATGCTGGAGGAAATGCGCAAGCAGAGCCAGCGCATGGCCCAGCTGGTGGAAGACCTGCTGACCCTGTCGCGGCTGGAATCGCAGGAGCACAGCGAGGACGAGACCGTGGCCATGCAGCCGATGCTGGCCACCCTGCGCCGCGAAGCCGAAGCACACAGCCAGGGCCGCCACCAGATCAGCATCGACGACCTGGCTGGCGTGGACCTGCAGGGCTCGACCAAGGAACTGCACAGCGCGTTTTCCAACCTGGTCACCAATGCGGTGCGCTATACCCCGGCCGGCGGCCGCATCGCCGTCGAGTTCCGCCGCGAAGGCGATGGCGCGGTGTTGGCCGTGCGTGATTCCGGCTACGGCATCCCGGCCACGCATCTGCCGCGCCTGACCGAACGTTTCTACCGCGTCTCCAGCAGCCGTTCCCGCGAAAGCGGCGGCACCGGCCTGGGCCTGTCCATCGTCAAGCACATCCTCGGCCTGCACCACGCGCGGCTGGAGATTGAAAGCGAGGTCGGCAAGGGCTCGGTGTTCTCCTGCCATTTCGATGCCGACCACGTGCGCCCGCGCGAGTCCGCCCCCCTGACTTCCATCGAAGAATGACGCCATGAGCAGCCTCGGATCCCTCCCCCTCCCCGTGAGCCCGGACAATGATCCGCTGCGTGATCCGGCGCTCTACATCAACCGCGAACTGTCGCAGCTGGATTTCAACTTCCGCGTGCTGGCGCAGGCCATGGACCCGCAGGTACCGCTGCTGGAGCGCCTGCGCTTCATGTGCATCTCCTGCACCAACCTTGATGAATTCTTCGAGATCCGCGCCGCCGCCGTGCGCCACGCGCAGGAGTTCGGCCTGCCACCGGCGCCGGACGGCATGAGCCCGCAGACCATCCTCACCGCCATCCATGACCGCGCCGCCGAGCTGGTGGACCAGCAGTACCGCTGCTGGAACGAGACCCTGCGCCCGGCGCTGGCGGAGGCCGGCATCGGCGTGCTCGGCCGCCAGTCCTGGAACCACCGCCAGAAGCGCTGGCTGCGCGCGTACTTCCGCAACGAGATCATGCCGGTACTGTCGCCGCTGGGCCTGGACCCGGTGCATCCGTTCCCGAAGATCCTCAACAAATCGCTGAACATCGTGGTGGTGCTGAAGGGCACCGATGCGTTCGGCCGCGCCGGCCACCTGGCCATCGTGCGCGCGCCACGCTCGCTGCCGCGCATCATCCAGCTGCCCGAAAAGCTTGGCGGCCCGCAGAACTTCGTGTTCCTGTCTTCGGTGCTGTCGACCTTCGTCGATGAACTGTTCCCGGGCATGGAAGTCCTGGGCGCCTACCAGTTCCGCGTCACCCGCAATTCCGAGCTGGTGGTGGACGAGGAAGAAGTGGAGAACCTGGCGCTGGCACTGCGTGACGAGCTGGTCGATCGCGGCTACCGGCCGGCGGTGCGCCTGGAGATCGCCCATGACATGCCGCGCGACATCGTGCGCACCCTGCTGCAGAATTTCGGCCTGACCGAGAACGCGGTGTACCGCATCGACGGCCCGGTCAATCTCAACCGCATCATCCAGCTGTACGACCTGATCGCACAGCCGGACCTGAAGTACCCGCCGATGACCCCGCGCACGCTGCGCGACAGCGATGGCATCTTCGAGACCGTTGCGCGACATGACCTGCTGCTGCATCACCCCTTCGATGCCTTCACCGCAGTGCTGGACCTGATCCGGCAGGCGGCGGTTGATCCGAACGTGCTGGCGATCAAGCAGACCCTGTACCGCACCGGCAAGGATTCGCTGATCGTCGACGCATTGATCCAGGCCGCGCGCAACGGCAAGGATGTGACCGTGGTGGTCGAGCTGCGTGCGCGCTTCGACGAAGAGGCCAACCTGGGCCTGGCCGATCGCCTGCAGGAAGCCGGCGTGCAGGTGGTGTACGGCGTGGTCGGCTACAAGACCCACGCCAAGATGCTGCTGATCGTTCGCCGCGAGGGCCGCAAGCTGCGCCGCTATGTGCACCTGGGCACCGGCAACTACCACAGCGGCACCGCCCGTGCTTACACCGACATCAGCCTGATCACCGCCGATGCGGACATCGGCAACGATGTGCACCTGCTGTTCCAGCAGCTGTCCGGCCTGGCGTCGAAGATGAAGCTCAAACGCCTGCTGCAGTCGCCCTTCACCCTGCACACCGGCATCCTCGGCCGCATCGAGCGCGAAACCCGCATCGCCGCCACGGGCCGTCCGGCGCGGATCATCGCCAAGATGAACGCACTGAACGAACCGCAGGTGGTGCGCGCGCTGTATGCCGCCTCGCAGGCCGGCGTGCAGATCGACCTGATCATCCGTGGCGCCTGCACCCTGCGCCCGGGCGTGCCGGGTATCTCGGACAACATCCGGGTGCGCTCGATCGTCGGTCGATTCCTCGAGCACAGCCGCGTCTACTGGTTCGGCAACGATGGTGCGCCGGAAATGTACTGCGCCAGCGCCGACTGGCTTGAGCGCAACCTGCTGCGCCGGGTCGAGACCTGCTTCCCGATCCTCGATCCGGAACTGGTCAAGCGGGTGTACCGCGAGGTCCTGCAGAACTACCTGGATGACAACCTCAATGCCTGGGAACTGGACGCCGAGGGCATCTACCACAAACGTGCCCCGGCCCACGACGAAGCCCCGCATTCTGCGCAGATGGCATTGATGCAGGGGCTGTAACCCGGTGTGTCGACCCAGGTCGACACCCACCAACAGCCGCGCGGAACGCCGTCCCGGCAGATCGCAGAAATCTGTCGAAGGCGGGGTGGGGGGGCTACATGGACGTACTTGCGCCGTCCCCCGCAGCCGGACCCACCCCGCCATCCCACGGATAGCCCGCTTTTGCCGTTGCCGTTGATTCGGCAGGTGCAGGGCGCAGCCCTGCCGCACTCTCCTCTTCCAAAATGTGAAGGCCGCGCGGTGACGAGCACACCGCTCCTTCGGCTAACATTCGTCCATGCCGCATACCACCACGACTCCGCCCGCATTGCAGGATGGCGACCTGCTGGCCGCCATCGACCTTGGCTCCAATAGTTTCCACATGGTCATCGCGCGCTACACGCTCGGCCAGCTGCGGGTGATCGACCGCCTGCGCGAGACGGTGCGGATGGCCGACGGGCTGGATGGCAAGGGCGGACTCTCCGCGGCGGCCCGCCAACGCGCGCTGGAGTGCCTGGCCCGCTTCGGCCAGCGCATCCGCAACGTGCCACCGCACCGGGTGCGCGCACTGGCCACCAACACCGTGCGCCAGCTGCGCTCGCCGCAGTCGTTCCTGGTCCCGGCCGAGACCGCTTTGGGGCACGCCATCGAAGTGGTCAGCGGTCGCGAAGAAGCGCGCCTGATCTACCTCGGTGTCGCCCATGCACAACCGCCCAAGCCCGGCCAGCGCCGGCTGGTGATCGACATCGGCGGCGGCTCCACCGAATTCATCATCGGCATGGGCATGCAGACCCTCGAGCGCGAAAGCCTGCAGGCCGGCTGCATCGCCAGCACCCGCCGATTCTTCCCGGGCGGCAAGCTGAGCAAGAAGCGCTGGAAGGACGCGCTGGCCGAGATCGGCCGCGAGTTCCAGCCCTTCGCCAGCAAGTACCGTGCGCTGGGCTGGCAGGAAGCACTGGGTTCTTCGGGCACGCACAAGGCGATCAGCGAGATCTGCGCGACGATGAAGCTGAGCAAGGGCGCGATCACCGCCGAAGCCCTGCCACAGCTGCGCGACGAACTGCTGAAAGCCAAGAAGATCGACGACATCCAGTTGCCGGGCCTGTCCAGCGACCGACGTCCGATCATCGCCGGCGGCATCCTGGTGCTGGAAGCGGCCTTCCAGGCTCTGGGCCTGCAGAAGCTGCTGGTCAGCAAGGCGGCGATGCGCGAAGGCATCCTGTATGACATCGTCGGCCGTGCCGGCGAGAACGATCTGCGTGACGAATCGGTGGCCGCGCTCAGCCAGCGCTATGGCATCGACATGACGCAGGCCGACCGCGTGCAGGAGACCGCACTGTCACTGCTGGAGCAGGTGCAGGAAAACTGGAAACTGGATGCCGACGATGCCCGCATGCTGGGTTGGGCTGCACGCCTGCACGAGCTGGGCCTGATGATCGCGCACAGCGGCTACCACGTGCACGGCAGCTACGTGCTGGAACACTCGGACATCGCTGGTTTCTCGCGGCAGGAACAGCAGATGCTGGCCGCGCTCGTGCGCAGCCACCGCCGCAGCATCACCAAGACCGCCTTCGATGCCCTGCCCGAGCGCCTGCTGCTGACCGCACGTCGGCTGGCCGCCCTGTTGCGCCTGGCGGTGCTGCTCAACCGCGCGCACGAGGACGCCCCGCTGCCAGCGCTGGAACTGACCGCCGACGACAACCGGCTGTCGCTGATCGTGCCGCAGGCATTCATCGATGCCCGCCCGTTGCTGCGCGCCGACCTGATCGGCGAGACCGACGGCATCGCCGGGCTGGGCATCCAGTTCCGTCCGTTCGTGGCCTGATCCTGCCGGGACGACGCCCGTCCCACGCGCCAATTTGCGCTGCGCCGCAACATCGCGGCCTTGGTGGCGACGGGCACTTGCGTCGCAAGTTCTGGTTTTTCCTCACATATTCATCACACCGATGACATGCAAGGAAATCTTTCGACATAAGTTCTTTACAACCTCTTAACTACCGAGACTAGTATCGGAGCACCGGCGCAGTTCGGCTGGGCCATTGGATGCCTTCCTTGGGCATCTCCGTACGTCTTTGAGAGAGAGAGAACGTAATGACTTCACGTACCGTGTTGGGCAAGGCGATTGCCCACGCCCTGGTGACGACCACCGCCCTGGCCGCCGTGCCGGCGTTCGCCCAGGATGCTGGCAGCGCCTCGCCGACCAATCTGGATCGCATCGAGATCACCGGTTCGCGCATCCGCCAGGTCGATGTGGAAACCTCCCAGCCGGTGCTGGCGCTGTCCCGCGTCGAGATCGAGCGCCAGGGCTTCAGCTCGGTGGCCGACATCCTGCAGAACGTCACCGCGATGGGCAGCCCGGCCATCAGCCGCGCCAACGCGCTGAGCGCGGGCGAGAACACCGGCGGCACCTACATCGACATGCGCAACCTGGGCGCACAGCGCACGCTGGTGCTGGTCAACGGCAAGCGCCTGGGCATCAGCACCTCCGGCTACCAGGACGTGTCGTCGCTGCCGGTGTCGGCAGTGGAGCGCATCGAAGTGCTGAAGGATGGCGCTTCGGCCATCTACGGTTCCGACGCGATGGCCGGCGTGATCAACATCATCACCCGTTCCAACGTCAACGGCGTGACCGCCAACGTCTACCACGGCCAGTACAGCGAAGGCGATGGCGCCCGTGACCGCTTCGACGTGGTCGGCGGCTGGAGCAATGACCGCGTGTCGCTGACCCTGGCACTGGAACACTCCGAGGAAAAGAGCGTCTGGGCCAAGGACCGCTGGTTCAGCAAGTACGGCGTGAGCGACCGCCACCCGAACGATCCCTCCAACTGGACCACGCTGAGCCAGTGGGGCCAGTTCACCGGCCTGAAGGGTGGCCCGGGCTGCACCAACACCAGCCAGGGTTGCGGCTACTCGCTCAACCGCGGCGCTGACCCGACCAACCCGGCCAATTACCATCTGACCGACGCGACGCCGTTCACTGGCGACGTCAGCAACGCCAACGAGCAGATGCACGTGATGTATCCGCTCAAGCGTGATTCGGTGTACTTCGACGGCCGCTTCAAGATCACCGACCAGGTCAACCTGCGCACCGAATTCGGCTACAACAAGCGTTCGGCCGAGCGCCAGATCGCAGGCTACCCCCTGCAGTCCAGCTCGGTGTCGATCTCGGGTGACCCGACCGCCACCGGCCTGATGTCCAAGGACAGCTACTTCAATCCGTTCGGCAGCCAGCACGGCTATGCCAAGCCAACCGACGTGGCCTGGAACCGCCGCACCTGGGAAATCCCGCGTGTAAGCACCAGCGAACTGAAGACCTACCGCGCGGTCGTGTCGCTGGATGGCACCTTCGAGATCGGCCAGCGCTACTTCGACTGGGATGTGGGCTACCAGTACAACCGCAACGAGCTGACCGCCACCGCCACCGGCAACCTGCACAAGAAGCGCGTGCGCGACGCCGTGGGTCCGTCGTTCCTGGATCCGGCCACCGGCAAGGTGATGTGCGGCCGCCCGGGTGCGGTGATCGACGGATGCAAGCCGTGGAATCCGCTGGTGCCCTACGGCAGGAACGATCCGAACGGCCTGACCGGCAATGAAGAACTGATGGCCTGGCTGTTCCCGGCCGAGCGGACCACCGGCCGGACCACCACCAAGAACGCGTTCGCCAACCTGTCCGGCAGCATCATGGCCCTGCCGGCCGGCGACCTGGGCTTCGCCTTCGGCGTGGAAAGCCGCAAGGAAGACGGGCGCTACACCCCCGATGCCCTGGCCCAGACCGGCGCCACCACCAACCTGGCCGCCGGCCCGACCGGTGGCAGCTACAACGTGAAGGAAGCCTACCTGGAGCTCAACGTGCCGGTGCTGGCCGACCTGCCCGGCGCGCGCGAACTGAGCTTCAATGCCGCCACCCGCTTCTCCAAGTACAACACCTTCGGCAACACGCTCAACAGCAAGTTCGGCTTCAAGTGGAAGCCGATCGACCAGCTGCTGGTCCGTGGTACCTGGGCCGAAGGCTTCCGCGCCCCGACCATCAACGACCTGTACGGTGGCGGTTCGGAAACCTTCGCGCAGTTCAGCGATCCGTGCGACACGCAGTTCGGCTCGTCCAAGAGCAGTGCCGAAGTCCGCGCCCGCTGTGCACGTGATATCGCTGATGCCGCCAACTTCCGCCAGCTGAAGCAGGGCAATGTCCCGGTGACCACGGCGCAGGATGCAACCCCGACGCCGTTCGTGTCCGGTTCCAATCCGCTGCTGGTTCCGGAAACCTCCACCAGCAAGACGCTGGGCGTGGTGTGGAGCCCGACCTTCATCAGCAACTTCAACGTCGCGCTGGACTGGTGGAAGATCCGCATCGACAACACCATCGTCGGTGACAGCCCGAACCAGATCCTGAAGGATTGCTACGAGCAGGGCATCGAAGCACGCTGCAGCCGCTTCAGCCGCGACCCGTCCACCGGCATCGTCACCGGCCTGAAGTTCGGCAACCGCAACGCCGGCTTCGCCGAGACCGAAGGTTACGACCTGGATGTCAGCTACCGCGTCGACACCAGCTACGGCAAGCTGAGCGCAGGCTGGACCAGTACCTATGTGAGCAAGAACGTCTATCGCTCCACCAACGATGTCCGCGATGCGATCACGCCAATCAACGGCGTTGCCAACACCATCGGCACCGCCACCAGCCTCGCGTTCCGCGTGCGCTCGAACCTGGTGCTGGGCTGGGATGTGGGCGACTTCGGCGTCAGCTGGACAGCGCGCTACTACTCCGGCGTGAAGGAGCGTTGCGCCAATGCCAGCCTGTATCCGGACGAGTGCTCCGATCCGACCTTCCTGGCGCCGTGGCTGAAGGCGCCGACCGCCTACAACGAGCGCGGTGCAGTGACCTTCCACGACGTGCAGTTCCGCTACAACCTGCCGTGGGACGCCACCGTGTCGGTGGGCGCCAACAATGTGTTCGGCAAGGAAGCCCCGGTGATGTACAGCAAGCCGAACTCGTCGTTCTCCTACTACGGTGGCTACGACATCGGACGCTTCATGTACATGAAGTACCAGCAGCGCTTCTGATCCATCGCGCTGTCATCTGCAACAGGAACCACGGCCCCTCGGGGCCGTGGTTTTTTCTTGCCCACGGTGGCCGGCACCTGCGTCATCTGGCGGTCGCAAAGCCGTCATGTCCACTACATCGCCATAGCCGAGCATGCCGGAAACCCGGAGGCCCGCCATGCGCTATGCCATCGTCACCGAGACCTATCCGCCGGAAGTGAACGGCGTTGCCCTCACCGTGCAGGGCCTGGAGCAGGGACTGCGTGATTCCGGCCATGAAGTCGACCTGGTCCGACCGCGCCAGGCCAGCGAAGCACTGGACTCGGCACCGGGCACGCTGCTGGTTCCCGGCGCCGCGCTGCCCCGCTACCCCGGCCTGCGCTTCGGCCTGCCGGCGCCGATCCGGCTGGGCCGCCATTGGCAGCAACAGCGTCCAGACGCCGTCTACGTCGCTACCGAAGGCCCGCTGGGCTGGTCCGCACTGCGTACCGCACGCCGTCTCGGCATCCCGGTCGCCAGTGGCTTCCACACCCGCTTCGACGAGTACCTGCCCGACTACGGCGTGGCCTGGCTGCAGGCTGCCGCGATGCGCTGGATGCGTCGTTTCCACAACCAGGCCGATGCCACCCTGGTGCCGACCCACGAGCTGCAGCAGTTCCTTGGCGAACAGGGTTTCGAGCGTGTGCGCCTGCTGGCACGCGCGGTCGACAGCCAGCAGTTCGATCCGGGCAGGCGCGACCCGGCACTGCGCGAGGAATGGGGCGTGGACGGCAACGGCCTGGTAGCGATCTACGTTGGCCGCATCGCCGCGGAAAAGAACCTTGGCCTGGCTGTAAAGGCGTTCCGCAAGCTGCAGCAGATCCGCCCGAAGGCACGCTTCGTGTGGGTGGGCGATGGTCCTGCACGCGAAAAGCTGGCGCACGAGAATCCTGACTTCATCTTCTGCGGCATCCAGCGCGGCGAAGCGCTTGCACGGCATTTCGCCAGCGGTGACCTGTTCCTGTTCCCCAGCCGCAGCGAGACCTTCGGCAACGTGACTCTGGAAAGCATGGCCAGCGGTGTAGCCACCGTCGCCTTCGATTATGGCGCCGCGCGCGAGTACCTGCGCAACGGCGAGAATGGCGCAGCAGTGGACAATGATGAGCAGTTCGTCGAGGCCGCCGTGCGGCTGGCTGCCGATGATGCGCAACGCCACCTGCTGGGCAGCAACGCCGCGCGCGCGATGAAGCGCCTGCATCCACAGCAGGTGGTCGCCGAATTCGATGCCCTGCTGGCCGAGCTGGCCCACTCGCGGAGGAGCGGCCATGCGCACCACGCGGCTTGAATTGCTGGCCGACCGCGAAGCGCGCCTGTGCAGGCGCGCCAACCACTACTGCCGGCGTCGCCGCGTGCGTCGCCTGTTCTCGGTCATCAGCCGGCTCGGCGATGGCGTGTTCTGGTACGTGCTGATGGGCGCGCTGGTGCTGCTGGATGGCTTCGACGGCCTGCGCGCCTCGGTGCACATGGCGGCCACCGGCCTGGCCGCACTGCTGCTGTACAAGGGCCTCAAGCGCTGGACCCGGCGCCCGCGCCCGTACGCGGCCGACCTGCGCATCCGCGCCTGGGTGGCACCGCTGGACGAGTTCAGCTTCCCCTCCGGCCACACCCTGCACGCGGTGTCGTTCACCATTGTCGCGCTGGCCTACTACCCGTGGCTGGCGCCGCTGCTGGTGCCGTTCACCGCTGGCGTTGCGCTGTCGCGGGTGGTGCTCGGCCTGCATTACCCCAGCGACGTGCTGGCCGCGACCGGCATCGCGGTGCTGCTGGCCTCGGCCAGCCTGGCCTGGTTGCCGCTGCCGGTGTGACGGCCGCCGGGCATGGCCCGGCGCTACCGTCATCGTGGATGGCCTAGAATGCAGGCATGACCACGCTGTTCATTTCCGACCTGCATCTGGACCCCAGCCGTCCGGAAATCACCGACCTGTTCCTGCGCTTCCTGCGCGAGCAGGCGCCCGGCGCTGATGCCCTGTACATCCTCGGCGACCTGTTCGAAGCCTGGATCGGCGACGACACGCCCTCGCCTGCCGCCGACGCGGTGGCCAATGCGCTGAAGGTGCTGTCCGACAGCGGCGTGCCGGTGTACTTCATCCGCGGCAACCGCGACTTCCTGCTCGGCGAGGACTACGCACGCCGTGCCGGCCTGCGCATCCTGCCCGACCCGTGCATGATCGAGCTGTACGGCCGCCCGGTGCTGCTGCAGCACGGTGACCTGCTGTGCACCGATGACATCCCCTACCAGCAGTTCCGTGCGCAGACGCGCGACCCGGCGTTCCAGGCGCAGTTCCTGTCACAGCCGCTGGCGGCACGCATCGCTTTCGCACAGAAGGCCCGCGACGCCAGCCAGGCGCGCCAGTCCGAGATGAAGCAGGAAGACCGTGCGCAGTTCGAGTCGGTGACCGACGTGGCCCCTGCCGAAGTCGAGGCCACCTTCGTCCGCCACGGGGTGGACACCATGATCCATGGCCATACCCACCGCCCGGCAATCCACTCGCTGCAGGCCGGTGGACGCGGCTGTACCCGCATTGTTCTGGGTGACTGGTACGAACAGGGTTCGGTGCTGCGCGTGGATGCCAGCGGCTGGTCGCTGGATACGCTGGCCCGCGAATGATCGATCGCAGGTTGCCAACCAAGGTTGGCATCTACCGGAGCAGGTAAACGCGCCCGGGTAGACGCCGACCTTGGTCGGCGCCTGGACTCAGCGGAAGGCCGCGATGGTGGCCTTGGTGTTGACCAGCACGCGCTGGTTGTCGGCGGTGCTGGCATTGCCCATCGGGATACCGTTGTAACTGATGTTGGGGTTGGACCAGTAGTTCAGGCGCGGGCAGCTGCGGGTGCAGTTGTAGGCCATGATCGTGCGCCAGCCGGTGCCCGTCGACGGCTCATAGCGATAGCCATGGCCATAGGCATAGGGCGAGGTGCTCGAGTCGGTGGCGATGTCATGCCGCGCGCTCTGCAGGTGACCGATCTCGTGCGCGAACGAGTAGTAGCCGGTCGCGCAATCCCAGTACACCGCCGCGAACGCGGTCGATGCCGTCGAGCCGATACCCGAGGCCAGGCCGCAGTAGGCGGTGTTGTTGATCAGCAGTACGCCCACATCGGCGGCGGTGGTGTTGCGACTGGTATGGATGCTGTCCATGTAGCCATCGCTGGTGCCACGGAAGCGCGCCAGGTCGGTATCGAAGCTGCCCGACTCGGTGTAGCTGGTGGTCTCGTAACCGGCCAGCTGCATGGTGATGCCGACGTTGCTGTTGACGTAGCCCTGGTTGGACTCGGCCACCGCCAGCTGCACCAGCGACTGCATGTTGCCGCCGTAGGCCGCCACCGCGGCATTGGTCGCCACCACCAGCACACGGATGGTCGCGGGGGTGCCGGACGAGGCCTGTGCGATGCCGATGCGATCGTTGTCGCCCATCGGGATCTTCGGCAGCTGGTTGTAATCGGCCGGATGGTCGGCCGGCATCCGCGACTCATCCACCTCCACCAGCACATGGCGGTTGCCCAGCGGGCGCAGCCGGTACAGCTTGCCGTCCTTGCGGATGGAACCGGTGATGGTGTTGCCCGAGCGCACCAGGATCAGCGAGTTGCCGGGATCGTCCTGTCCGTTGGAGGTTGCCGCGGTCAGCTTGTCCGAAGGCGAGCGGAACTGGCCGTACCAGATGCTGCCACCCTCGGGCAGCGCCTCGAGTTTGCTGCGCACTGCCTGCACGCGCTGGCCAAGCAGCTCGAACTCCAGTTGTGGCTGCGCAGTGGCCGCTGCGTCGACCCGGACTTCCTGCACCGTCGCAGTAGACGGGGTGGCCAGCAGCTTGCCCAGCGCGGGCTCACTGTTTGCCGATGCCCGGCTGATGACCGTCACCGGCTCGAACAACGGTGCCGCATGCGCGGCCGCTGCCACCGACAAACCCAACACCAGGCCACCTGCCGCTTTGCCAATCGATCTGGACAACATTGCGTCGCTCCTTGAATGATGTGAACAGCGTTGATGCAGCACGCCCGGGTTTGCCGGGTCTGGCCATATGGCCTGCGCGGGTCGTGTGAATTCAATAGTTGATGCGAATGAAAATCAGGAATTGTGATCAACCGCATCTGCGTTCAGTCAGGTCAAAAGCGTCACTACACATCGCAGATACACATTTTTCGCGCTACTTTGACGCGGCCACGACGAGGAATGCACATGGCACGATCGCAGGACACGGACGAAGATGTCGGCTTGCTGCGGATCGGCCTGTTCTTCGATGGCACCCGCAACAACGCCCACAACCTGGCCCGCGGTCGCCCGCAGCAGCCGCATCCACGCCCGGTGCAGCTGCGCGCGGATGATGACTCGACCTACCAGAGCCGGCTGACCAGCAGCTACGACAACGGTGAGACCAACATCGCCCGGCTGCAGCAGCTGTATCCGGACAGCCGCCGCGATGCCGTGGCCACGCCTTCGCTGTCGATCTATGTGGAAGGGGTCGGCACCCGCGATGATGCCGACGACGATCTGATCGGACTGGCCTTCGGCATCGGTGCCAGCGGCGTCCGTGCGAAGGTGCAGCGCGCGCTGCAGGTTCTGCTGCCGGCTGCACTGGCCGGGCTGGCCGCGCGCTGGCGACAGCCGCTGCGCCGCGTGCAGCTGGATCTGTTCGGCTTTTCACGAGGCGCCGCCGCGGCGCGTGATATCGCCAACCAGCTGCAGGGCTGGGACGGTTCACGCTGGCGCCAGCTGCTGCAGGGGGCGGGCCTGGCCTGTGCCGCCGACTTCGCCCCCGCGGTGCCGGTCGTGCGCTTCATCGGCCTGTTCGACACCGTGGTCGCGGTCAGTGGCGGCCGCGCCGATGAACAGCCACGTCTCGCTCTGCGCAGTGACATCGCCGCGCACGTCGTGCAGCTCACCGCGCGCGACGAACATCGCCAGCACTACCCGCTGACCAGCGTGGCACCGCCGTTCACCGAGATCGCCCTGCCCGGGGTGCATGCCAACATCGGGGGCGGTTACAACCAGCTCGAGGAAGGCCCCAAGCTGCTCAGCCGGCCACGGCGGCAGCAGCTGCGTCGCCCCGCCGTTGCTGACTACCAGATACCGCCGCTGGCGATGCTGCAGGCCACCATCGCCTACGCTGAAACGCAGGCCGATGCGGAGCGCTGGCGGCAGCAGCTGGGCGTCGGCGACAAGGAAATCTGGGTGGATGTCTGGCACCAATGGCAGCAGCAGCGCCGGGCCGGCAGCCGCAGCGTGCTGTTGTCACCCGTGCTGTACGTCACCGCCGCAGTCGTGCTGCGCAGGCGCATCGACTGGCGCTACCAGCTGATCGCCCTGCAGGTGATGCAGCAGCATGCGATCGATGCCGGCGTGCAATGGCGTGCGCAGGCCGCCGGGATCCAGGGCTGGGAACTTCCATCCGCCCTGCAGCCGATCGCGCGTCGCCTGGTCGCCGGGCAGGCACTGACCCAGACCCAGGAAGCGCTGCTGCGCCGTCGCTACCTGATGCAGTCGGCACACTGGAATTTCGATGCCCTGGGCGATACCGCACTGACCTACGCCGCCGACGCCGGCGTCAGCGAGCTGCCGTATCGACCGGGCCCCGGACTGTTCTACATCAACCGGCCGACCGTGGATGGCAAGCGCGTGGTGCTGCCGAACGCATGAAAAAGGGGACGGAGGGAATCAAGTCGTTTGTGCCATAAGCGACTTAATTACCTCCGTCCCCTTTTTCTCAGCCGGCCTGCTCGACCAGGTTGGCGAGCTCGTCGGCATCGAAGCCGGCCAGCAGGCGCGCTTCGATGTTGAACGGCCCATGCAGGTAGCCGCCGGCGTACTCCAGCAGCAGCTCCTTGAAACGCGCGCGCGGCTCGACACCGGCGCGGTCGCAGTACCAGCGGTACCAGCGCGATCCGGCCGCGACATGCGCGACTTCCTCGCGCAGGATCACTTCCAGCACATCGGCGGTATCGCCATCGCCGACATTACGCAGCTTCTCGATCATGCCCGGGGTCACGTCCAGGCCACGCGCTTCCAGCACGCGCGGCACCAGCGCCATGCGTGCCAGGCCGTCATGCGCGGTCTTCTCGCACATTTCCCACAGGCCGTTGTGCGCAGGGAAATCAGCGTAATCGTGACCGTGCACCTGCAGGCGCTCGCGCAGCAGCATGAAGTGCCGCGATTCGTCGTCGGCACAGCTGACCCAGTCGGCGTGGAACGCCGGCGGCAGGCCGCGGAAGCGGTACACCGCATCCCAGGCCAGGTCGATCGCGTTGAGTTCGATGTGGGCAATGGCGTGGATGAAGGCGGCACGCCCCTCCACGCCGCCCAGTCCGCGCCGCGGCACTTCACGCGGATGCACCAGCCGCAGCTGCGCTGGCCGGCCCGGCATGCGGATCGGCTCCGGCGGCGGTGCATCAGCGGCCACCTTCAGGCGGCCGGCACGGAACGCGGCGGCGCAGGCCTGGGTCAGCGCGACCTTGCGCAGCGGATCGGCTTCGGCCAGGCACCGCTGCGCGGCGCGCAGCAGGTCGCCTCCAACCTCGGGCACGTCCATCACGCCTGGGCCTCAGGCGCGGCGCTTGTGCTTGGCGTCGTCCGAACGCAGCTGCTGGATGCGCTCGAAATAGCCCGGTTCGATGCCGGTCGGGTAATGGCCGTTGAAGCAGGACGAATCGAAGTTGCGCAGTGCCGGGTTGCCTTCGCTCACCGCCGCTTCCATGTCTTCCAGATCCTGGTAGATCAGCCAGTCGCAGCCCAGGTGGGCTTCGATCTCTTCCACCGTGCGGTTGTGCGCCACCAGTTCTTCGGCGGCCGGCATGTCGATGCCGTAGATGTTCGGGAAGCGCACCGGCGGCGCCGCGCTGGCCAGGTAGACCTTGCGTGCACCCGCATCGCGGGCCATCTGCACGATCTGCTGGCTGGTGGTGCCGCGCACGATCGAGTCGTCCACCAGCAGCACTACGCGGTTGCGGAACTCCAGGTGGATCGGGTTGAGTTTGCGACGCACCGACTTCACCCGCTCGCCCTGCCCCGGCATGATGAAGGTACGGCCGATGTAGCGGTTCTTGATGAAGCCTTCGCGGTACTTCACCCCGAGCACGTTGGAGATCTCCAGCGCCGCATCGCGCGAGGTATCCGGGATCGGGATGATGGTGTCGATGTCGTGGTCCGGGCGCAGGCGCAGGATCTTCTCGCCCAGCTTGATGCCCATGCGCATGCGCGCCTTGTGCACCGAGACGTTGTCGATCATCGAATCCGGACGCGCGAAATACACGTATTCGAAGATGCACGGGGTGTGCTCGGCCGGCTCGGCACAGATCTCCGAGAACAGCTCGCCGCGCGCGGTGATCACCAGCGCTTCGCCCGGCTGCACGTCACGCACGCGCTGGAAGCCCAGCACGTCCAGCGCCGCCGACTCGGAGGCGACGATGTACTCATCGCCCTCGGCGTGGCTGCGCTTGCCCAGCACCAGCGGGCGGATGCCATGCGGGTCACGGAAGGCGACCAGGCCCAGGCCGAGCACCACGCTGACCACCGCGTAGCCGCCCTTGCAGCGGCGGTGCACGCCGGCGACCGCGCGGATCGCGGCTTCCGGGCTGAGCTGGCGCTGTGCGTCCAATTCGAACGCAAACACGTTCAGCAGCACTTCGCTGTCCGAATCGGTGTTGACGTTGCGGCGGTCCTGCTCGAACACCTGCTGGCGCAGCGCCTCGGTATTGATCAGGTTGCCGTTGTGGGCCAGCGCAATGCCGTAGGGCGAATTGACGTAGAACGGCTGTGCCTCGTCCATGCCTTCCGAACCAGCGGTGGGATAACGCACATGGGCGATGCCGACACTGCCTTCCAGGGTCGACATGGTGCGCGCATCGAATACATCGCGGACCAGGCCGGTGGCCTTCTGCACGCGCAGGCGGCTGCCGCTGGCGGTGGCGATACCCGCCGCGTCCTGGCCACGGTGCTGGAGGACGGTCAAGCCGTCATACAACTGCCCGGCGACGTTCTGGTTGCCGACGATTCCGACGATGCCACACATGGTGCGAGGTCTCCGCTGGGCTGTGCCCAGTTACAGGGAAGGTGGCCGTACCTGGCCTGGGGGGGCGCCCGCAGCAGGCGCGGGCCGCGCCGGACGCGCAGGCGCCGGCTCGATGTTGCTGGGCAGTGTGGGGGCCGGCCGGGGCTCCCGCTCCACGTCCACGGGCTGCGGCCATCCGCCACCCGCCACTACCGCGTTGAGGACACCATTATCGCCTGTCGCCGTCGGCTTGCCCAACACCTGCGGTGTAGATGGGGCATTCTCGGCCAGGGGCAAGGGCAGCTGCACAGGCAACAGGCCGTCCAGTGGCAGGGCCTGCGGCAACAGTTCGTCCAGTTGCGGCAGCTGGGCCTGCATCCAGGCCACGGCCGGCTGCAGCACGGGCCGCAGCTGCGACTGCTGCCAGGCCGGTTCGCCCGGCAGCGCCGTGAAACCGGCCAGCAGCAACAGGACACTGGACAGGAACAGCCCGCGGACCAGGCCCAGGGTACCGCCGAGCAGGCGGTCGACGCCGCCGAGCAGGGTCAGCTTGATGGCGGCCTTCAGCAGCAGGCCGATCAGCCCCACCACCACCACGGTCACAACGAACACGCCCAGGTATCCGGCCAGATAGTGGCCGGTACCCGGTGCCTGGGGGGCCGCCCACCAGTGCGAGGCTTGATTGCCGAAGGTGAAGGCCATCCAGCCGGCCAGCAACCATGACACCAGCGCGACCACCGTGCCGACAAAGCCGCGGATGAAACCGAACAGTACGGAGGCGCCGATCAGCACGCCCAGCACGATATCGATCACGCCGCCCGCTCCTGCCGGTGGCTGCAGCGGGCGACGCGCGCGGTCACGGGTGCGGTCGGACCATGCCGGCCACGCCGACCTTGGCGGCGACCTGGGCCTTGAGCTGCTCCGCATCGGCGCGGTTGGCCACCGGCCCGACGCGGACGCGGTGCAGGGTGCCCTTTTCGGTGCGCACCTGCTCGACGAAGGCACTGAAGCCGGCGGCGCGGACCTTGTCACGCAGCGCGTTGGCATCGTTGGCCTGGCCGAACGCGCCCAGCTGCACGGCAAAGCCGACGCCGTTGGCGGCCGGTGCCGCCGGCGTCGCCGGGGCCGTCGCCGGCTTGCTGGCCGTCGCATCGGGCTTCGGCTCGGGTTTGGCTTCCGGCTTCGCCGCCTCGGGCTTCGGCGCCGGCTTCGGCGGTTCCGGCCTGGTTGCCGGAGTGGTGGTGGCCGTCGGCGTGCTCGGCGGCAGGCTTTCGCTGCGCACCGGATTGCCACTGGCCGACGGTGCAGTGGCTGCAGCCGGTGTGCTGGCGCTGGATGCAGCCGGGGCCGTAGTCGCGGCAACGGCGGCACTGTTGGCCGCAGGCGCATCCAGGGCAATGACTTCGGCCTTCACGTCGGCGCGGATCTTCACCGCCTGCAGGCGCGCGGCCTCGGCCTGGGCGCGGTCCGCATACGGCCCGACGCGCACGCGCCACGCCTGGCGACCGTTGATGGTGGCCGTCTCGGCGAAGCCCGGCAGCTGCGAGCGCTTCAGGTAGGCAATCACCGCATCGGCGTCGGCCTTGCTGCCGTAAGCGCCGAAGGTGACCGCATAGTTGCCGGCGGCAACCGCCGGCGAGGTGTCCACGGTCGGCGGTGAGGCAGGCGTTGCAGCCTCCTGCACCGGCCTGGCCTGGCCGGTCTGCAGCCCGGTGGCGCCGCCTGCCGGCGCGACCAGCGGCAGCTCGCGGGTTTCGAACTGGCCATCGGCCGGCGCATTGGGTGCGGCGATCGGCACATTGGCGACACCACTGTCAGGTGCCGGCCCCTTGACCAGCATCGGCAGGAAAATCACGGCCAGCGCCACCAGCACGATGGCACCAATCAGACGCTGTTTCAGGGGCGTATCCACGTGAGGCAGGCAACTGTCCGGAGGTTGCCATCGATTATACGGGTGCCGGACCGGACGGCGTCGGCGTTGGCTGAACGCAGATCAGGCTTCGCCGCTCAACCAGTGCAGGGCGGCCGCAGCGGTATGGAACGAGCCGAACACCAGCACGCGGTCGCCGCGCCCGGCCTGCGCCAGCACCTGTGCCAGCGCCTGCTCGACGCTGCCGGCCAGTGCTGCCGAGGCGGCCACGGTACCGGCCAGGCGTGCCTGCAGCTGGGTAGCATCCTGCCCACGCGGGCCATCGAGCCCGGCCAGGGTCCACTCGCCCACCACGTCCTGCAGGGCCTGCACCACGCCCACTGCGTCCTTGTCCTGCAGCGCGGCGTATACCGCCAGGGTGCGCCCGGGCACCACTTCGGCCTTCAATGCGCGCGCCAGCTGGCCCGCGGCCTGCGGGTTGTGGCCGACATCGACCCGGATCTGCACGCCATTCCGCTCGAAGGCCTGCATCCGGCCCGCGATGCGCGCCGCAGCGATACCTGCTGCCCAGGCGGCACGCGGCACCGGCTTGTCCAGCGCGCGCAGCGCGGCGATGGCGGCGCCGGCGTTGGCCAGCTGGATCGGGCCGGCCAGGGCCGGGGTCGGCAGTTCCATGCGCATGCCGACATCACGCCAGCGCCAGCGCTGGGCATCGATCGGCTCGTAGAAGTAGTCGCTGCCGCCGCGGATTGCATTGGCACCGACCAGATAGGCACGTGCGAGCACGCTCGACGGCGGGTCGGTCTCGCCCAGGATCACCGGCTTCCAACCGCGGATGATGCCGGCCTTCTCGGTGCCGATCGCTTCGCGATCCTCGCCCAGCCACTCGGCATGGTCGATGTCGACGGTGGTGATCACCGCGACATCGGCATCGACGATGTTGACCGCATCGAGACGGCCACCCAGGCCCACTTCCAGCACCGCCAGATCCAGTCCGGCATCGGCGAACAGCCGCAGTGCGGCCAGCGTGCCGTACTCGAAATAGGTCAGCGTCATGTCGCCGCGCGCCGCTTCAATGGCGTTGAACGCGGCGACCAGCGCCGCATCGTCCACGTCCTGGCCGTCGATGCGCACGCGCTCGTTGTAGCGCAGCAGGTGCGGCGAGGTGTACGCGCCGACCTTCCAGCCGGCGGCACGCGCGATGGCTTCGATGAAGGCCACGGTGGAACCCTTGCCATTGGTGCCACCGACCACGATGGTGCGCTTGGCCGGCACGTCCAGTCCCATTGCCGTGGCCACGGCGCGCACGCGCTCCAGGCCCATGTCGATGGTCGCCGGGTGCTGGCGTTCAATGTAGTCCAGCCAGTCGGCCAGGGTGGTCGGGGTGTTCGTCACGGCAGCGGTTCCAGCAGAAGCAGTTGATGCGAAGGGATGGATCAGAGGGCGCGGTGCTTGGCTTCACCGAAGAACGGCGTGTGGTGGGCGCAGTCGTTCAGGCGCACCACTTCCAGGCTGTCCAGGTCGGCGCCTTCAAGCAGGTTGAGCGTGGTCGGGGCCTGGCGGAAGGTCCACAGGCGGGAGATCGGCAGGCCCAGCACCTTGCACAGGATCACCCGGTTGACTGCGTCATGGGCGACCACCAGCAGGGTGTCGTGCTCACCGAGACCTTCGGTGGCACGCGCCAGGCCACGCCAGCTGCGTTCCAGCACCAGCCGCAGCGATTCGCCGCCGGGCATCAGCACGGTGTCCGGCTCCTCGCGCCAGGCCTGCAGGCGCGACGGGTCCTTCTCGTGGATCTCGCTGGCCAGCAGCCCTTCCCATTCGCCGTGGGCGATTTCCTGCAGCTCCGGCTCGGTCAGCAGCATGTCGGCGCGGGCAGCGCCAAGCGCCAGCTGCGCGGTGCGCTGCGCGCGCGACAGCGGCGAGGCGACGGCACGGGTAATGTCCACCGAGGCCAGGCGGGCACCCAGTGCCTGGGCCTGGGCTTCACCGATCGGCGAAAGCGGGATGTCGATCTGGCCCTGGTAGCGGCCTTCGGCGTTCCACGGCGTTTCGCCGTGGCGGGCAAGCAGGATGCGCATGCGTGCAAGGGGTCCTGGGGGGAGGAGGTTCCGCGTTTCGTTCACATCCTGTGAAGTACGCGGAACACGGATGATACCCGTTCGGCGCACCGGGCCGGGCCGGGCATGAAAAAACCCCGCGACGTGGGTCGCGGGGCTTTGGGATTTGCCGGCCAGCGGCCGGCACTACCGCAACCGGCTTACTTCGCCAGGTTCAGTTCCTTCAGCAGCTCCGGTGCCGGCGCCACTTCCTGCATGATCCACTGCATGTAGCGGCTGTCGACCGCGATCATGCGGGTCATCACCGGATCGAACACCCAGTTGGAGCTGACCGATTCCCAGTTGCCGTCGAAGGCCAGGCCGACCAGCTTGCCATTCGCATCCAGCACCGGCGAGCCGGAGTTGCCGCCGGTGATGTCCAGGTTGGACAGGAAGTTCACCGGCACCGAGCCGACGCGCTTGTCTTCCAGGCCGCCGTAGCGCTTGGCCTTGACCGCGTCGAGCAGGGCCTTGGGCGCATCAAACGGATCCACGCCGGTGTCCTTGGCGACGATGCCCTCCAGCGTGGTGAACGGGGTGTAGGCCACGCCGTCCTTGGGCTCATAGCCCATCACGTTGCCGAAGGTGATGCGCAGCGACAGGTTGGCATCCGGGTACACGAACTCGCCCTGGCTCTTCTTGTAGTCGGCCAGTGCCTGCAGGTACAGCGGGCGCGCGGTCAACGACTCGCCTTCGCGGATCTTCTTCTGCTCTTCCTGCTTCAGCAGCGACGGCATGATCGCCACCGCGTACTGGATGGCCGGATCGGTGCTGGCTTCAAACGCGGCGCGGTCGGCCTTGAACCACTTCAGGCGCGCGTCCAGGCTGCCCAGCTCGGTGCCCGACAGCTTGCCCACCAGCGCCTTGACTGCGTTGGCATCGCTGCCGCCCAGCCAGGTGTTCAGCACATCGTTGTTGCGCTGCGCGGCCGGCAGGGCGACGTACTGGTCCAGCCAGTAGGTCTGCAGCTGCTGGTCCATCTTCGCCACATAGCGGCGATCCATCTGCTTCAGGCCACCTTCCAGGGTCGGCAGGTCGCGCTGCTGGTAGCCGACTTCACGCTCGGCATCCGGCTTGGTGCGCTCGATCGACAGGCGGTACAGGCCGATGGCGGCGCTGACCGCCGAGGTGTTGTTGAACTGGCCGACGAACAGGTCACGCTCGCGGGTCGCCTTGCTGGCGTCCAGGTGCTTGATCAGCTGCGCGTGTGCGGCCAGGGCCGGCTTGCCGGCGGCGCCCTGCTTCTTCAGCCAGGCCAGCACAGCGGCTTCTTCAGCCTGCTTCTGGCCAGCGGCGTCGATGCGCTTGAAGCCTTCCAGCTGGCCGGCATAGTTCTTGGCCACGTTGTTCATGCTGGCCGCGGTGGCGGCGTACTTCACCTTGACGTCGGCGTCGGCCTTGCCGGCCTCGTCGATCATCTTCAGCACCGCGTTGTAGTGCCTGGCGATGGTCGGGTAGGTCCAGCTGGCGGTTTCGTTGAATTCACCGGCCAGCGCGTAGCGGTTGGTGCGGCCCGGATAGCCGGCCACCATCACGAAGTCGCCGGCGCCCAGCGGCTGGTCGGTGAACTTCAGGAAGTGCTTGGGCTGGTACGGCACGTTGTCGGCCGAGAACGCCGCCGGCTTGCCGTCCTTGCCGACGTAGGCGCGGTAGAACGAGAAGTCGCCGGTGTGGCGCGGCCACATCCAGTTGTCGACGTCGCCGCCGTACTTGCCGACGCTGCCCGGGGGCGCGTAGACCAGGCGCACGTCCTTGATTTCCATGTTGCGGAACAGGCGGTAGGTGTTGCCGCCGGAGAAGGTGTACAGGCGGCAGCGGAAGCCTTCCTCGGCTTCACAGGCGGCGACCTGGGCCTTGTCGAAGGCGTCCAGCGCGCGGCTGCGGGCCAGCGGATCGTTGCCGGCAGCGGCAATGGCGGCCTTCGCCTGGGCGGTGACGTCGGTGATCTGGTCGAGCACGTAGACACGGGCGTTCGGGCCGGCACTCAGCTCATCGCTGTGCTTCGGGGCGTTGAAGCCGTCCTTGATCAGGTTCTTCTCGGCGGTCGAATTCAGCTGGATCGCGCCGTAGGCACAGTGGTGGTTGGTGACCACCAGGCCCTGCGGCGAAACGAAGCTGGCGGTGCAGCCGCCAAGCGCGACCACGGCGCCCATCGGGTCGCCGGTGAGGTTGGACAGCTGCTCCGGGGACAGCTTCAGACCGGCTTTCTGCAGCGGGCCGGCGATTTCCGGCAGCTGCTGCGGTACCCACATGCCTTCAGCGGCATGGGCGACCTGGACCAGCCCAAGGCTGGCGACGATGGAGAATGCAAGCAGGTTCGAGCGCATGGAGCGGCCCCTGGTAGTGGAACCCTTGATTGTAGCCCGCCACCCTGCCCCGCCCCGAACCCCGGAAGTCATGGCCCGGGCGCACCGACGCCCCGGTAGCAGCCAACCTTGGTCGGCACTCACGCATCCGCCGGGCCATGCCCGCCGAGCACAGCGTCCATGTTCGAAATGCCCCCCGGCGCACGCCTTTCGTTCCGCCACTGCACCCGCAGCGCAACATAGGAAATCCGCGCGGCGCCCTATAATCCGCGCTTTCCCCCTGACGAGTTCCACCCCGATGGCGCAGCAAACGATGAAGGCCCTGGTCAAGCGCGAAGCGGCCAAGGGCATCTGGCTGGAAGAGGTTCCGGTGCCGACCCCGGGCCCGAACGAGGTCCTGATCAAGCTGGAGAAGACCGCGATCTGCGGTACCGACCTGCACATCTACCTGTGGGACGAGTGGAGCCAGCGCACCATCAAGCCGGGCCTGACCATCGGCCACGAGTTCGTCGGCCGCATCGCCGCGCTCGGCTCGGCGGTGACCGGCTATGAGATCGGCCAGCGCGTCTCGGCCGAAGGCCACATCGTCTGCGGCCACTGCCGCAACTGCCGTGGCGGCCGTCCGCACCTGTGCCCGAACACCGTCGGCATCGGCGTCAACGTCAACGGCGCCTTCGCCGAATACATGGTGATGCCGGCCAGCAACCTGTGGCCGATCCCCGACCAGATCCCGTCGGAACTGGCCGCGTTCTTCGACCCTTACGGCAACGCCGCGCACTGCGCACTGGAATTCAACGTGATCGGCGAGGACGTGCTGATCACCGGCGCAGGCCCGATCGGCATCATCGCCGCCGGCATCTGCAAGCACATCGGTGCACGCAACGTGGTGGTGACCGACGTCAATGACTTCCGCCTGAAGCTGGCCGCCGACATGGGCGCGACGCGCGTGGTCAACGTCGCCAACCAGTCGCTGAAGGACGTGATGAAGGAGCTGCACATGGAGGGCTTCGACGTGGGCCTGGAAATGAGCGGCAATCCGCGTGCGTTCAACGACATGCTCGACTGCATGTACCACGGCGGCAAGATCGCCATGCTCGGCATCATGCCCAAGGGCGCCGGCTGCGACTGGGACAAGATCATCTTCAAGGGCCTGACCGTGCAGGGCATCTACGGCCGCAAGATGTACGAGACCTGGTACAAGATGACCCAGCTTGTGCTGTCCGGCTTCCCGCTCGGCAAGGTGATGACCCACCAGCTGCCGATCGATGACTTCCAGAAGGGCTTCGACCTGATGGAACAAGGCAAGGCCGGCAAGGTCGTGCTCAGCTGGAACTGATCCATCGTGCCTTCGGCACGTTGAATCAGTCCGCGCATGTTTCCTTATCCCCGCGCCGTTGGCGCGCCCCCTTGAACAACAAGGGGGCTCCCCCCCAGCCGGGATCAGGAACACTGCGGAATTGAAAAAGGCGCCCGATGGGCGCCTTTTTCGCAAAGCGTGCCAGGCAAGCCTGGCACCTGCCGTAACGCCTGCGGCGTTACTTGCCGATGGCCACGGTCAGCAGCACGCGGCTGTGTGCGAGCTTGCCGGAGTTGTCGCGTCCATTGCCGTCGGTGCCGTAGTAGCCCAGGCCGACATCGAACAGGCCGAACTTGCGGCTGACGCCGACGTTCCAGTCGGTGTAGTCCTTGGCCAGGCCCTTCTCGAAGCTGCTGCGGCCCACATTGGCGTTCAGCGTGAAGTCCTGCGGCAGGCCCCACTGACCGCCGACGCCGTAGTACCAGCCGTCGGTACCGCTGTTCCACTGGTCGTTGGTGTAGGCCACGATCAGCTTGTAGGTCTCGTCCAGCGTGGTGGTGGTGACCAGCTCGTTGTAGTTCTGGCTGCTGGCGCCGAGGTAGGTGTAGCGGTTCAGCAGCACGTCGAAGTTGACGCGCGGGGTGACGTCCACGCCGTAGCCGATCTGGTAGTCGATCTCGGTGTTCGGGTCGCCCGGTCCGAAGTCCACGCCCGAGCCCCAGACACCGGCGTACAGGCCGACCGGCGAGGTGTAGGTGAAGCCCGCCTGCAGGGTCGGCTTTTCGTCGGTCTGCGACACGCCGCGGAACAGGTAGTCCGACACCGCAGTGACATTCCAGCTGTAGGGCGATTCGTTGTCCTGGGCGCTGGCGGCGAACGGCGCGAGGGTCAGGGCGGCGGCAATGGCGAGGCAGGCACGGGCGTGCTTCA